>JAJZNY010000343.1 GCA_021852245.1 Planctomycetota bacterium
GATCTTATTGCCTGCCTGGTGAACGGGGCCGGGCTGGCGATGTCCACCATGGATGTCATCGGGCTTCACGGCGGCAAACCGGCGAATTTTCTGGATGTGGGCGGCGGCGTGAAAAAAGAGGGCGCCATCGAGGCGTTCCGCATTCTGCTTTCAGATAAAAAAGTCCGCGGCATTCTGGTGAATATTTTCGGCGGCATCGCCCGGTGTGATCTGATCGCCGAGGCCCTGATTCAGGCGGGCAAGGAAGTCGGCTTCCGGGTGCCGGTGGTGGTTCGACTTGAGGGAACCAACGTGGAAAAGGCACGCGAGATGCTCGCTGCGGCCCGGGGCGACCTGCCCACGCTGCAGTCGGCGACTGACCTCAACGACGCCGCCCGGAAGATTGTCGCAGCAGCCGCAGCCTGATGTGCCGGCGGCCACAGAACAGCAGGAGATAAAGGTATTATGTCGATATTAGTTGATAAAAACACGCGGGTCATCTGCCAGGGCATTACGGGCAGCGGAGGGGGTGCTTTTCACACCAAGGGATGCCTGGATTACGGCACCAAGATGGTGGGCGGAACCAGCCCCGGAAAAGGGGGCACCAGGGACGCCAATGGCCTGCCGGTGTTTGATACCGTGGAACAGGCGGTACGGGCTCTGGGTGCCACCGCAAGCATGATCTTCGTGCCGCCGCCATTTGCCGCCGACGCCATCTGCGAAGCGGCCGCCGCCGGTATTAAACTCATCGTCGCCATTACCGAAGGCATTCCCGTGCTGGATATGGTCAAGGCCAAGAGCTATCTGGCGGGGTTTCCGGATGTGATTCTCGTCGGCCCCAACTGTCCGGGCGTCATTACGCCGGGCGAATGCAAGATCGGCATCATGCCCGGATACATTCACCAGCCGCCCACACCGGGGAAAAAGAATGTCGGCATCGTGAGCCGCTCCGGCACGCTCACCTATGAAGCCGTCTGGCAGACCACGCAGATGGGCTTTGCCCAGAGCACGTGCGTGGGAATCGGCGGTGATCCGGTCAAGGGGCTGGAATTTATTGATGTCATCCGTATGTTTCAGAATGATCCCCAGACCGACGCGATCATCATGATTGGTGAAATTGGCGGCACAGCCGAGGAACAGGCAGCCGCGTTCATCAAGGACCACGTGACCAAGCCGGTGGCAGGGTTTATCGCCGGGCGTACCGCTCCGCCGGGCAAGCGCATGGGGCATGCCGGGGCGATCATCAGCGGCGGCGAAGGAACGGCGGAAAGCAAGATTGCCGCCATGCGCCGCGCCGGTATTGTGGTAGCCGATTCACCCGCCGACATGGGCAAGGCGCTGGTGCAGGCTGCAAAGAAATAAATTGCCCGGTTCGGTGCCGATGGTCATCAGAGTTTTTTGGCAGGTTCTCCGCCATGGAAGGCCCACAGGTTAAAGCGCTCGCCGACCGACTCGCCGAACTCATTCTCGGCCGCAGGATCGACCGCATCGATGTGCCGGCCGACCGGTGGCAGGCCAATGTGCTGCTTAAACACTGCGCCGGCCGCAATATTAAATCAATCACCTCCCGCGGCCGTTGGCTGATCTGGGATTTCAGTCATGGCATCAGTTGGGTCTGCTTTCCGCTGCGCCGATGGCGCTGGTCGATGGCCCGGACCCAGAATCAGCAGGCGGAGATACGACCGCTCTCCAATGCCGTCGGCCGGCGGCCTCTGCTCAAACTCACCTTCGCCAATCAGGATGTGTTGACACTCTCCGGACGGCCAATTTTTCTGGTGCTGATGACCGATGCGGTAGCCCGGCATCCGAGTTTGCACAACCTCGGCCCCGATATTCTCGATCCGTCCCTCACCGTCGCACAGTGGGCTCAGAGGGTTCGGTCGGCGGGAGCAAAAAATATCTGCCATGCACTGATGAACCCGGCCATCGCCTGCGGCATCGGCAATGAGCTGAAATGTGAAACGCTCTTTGCGGCCCGGCTGCACCCGGCAACACCGATTTCTTCCCTGCCGATGGAGGATCTGGAACGGTGTCTGCATACCGCTCGAGAACTGGCCTTGGCTGCTTATCGGCGGGCGATGGGCAGTCCATTTCCCTTACACGACCATCCGCGGGTTTATGATCGGGCGGGCGAACCGTGCGATATTTGCTCAGCGCCCATCGAAGCGGATCACAGCGGGCACGACGGACACTGGAGCTGGTATTGCCCCACTTGTCAGGCGCGGGCGGAGGAGATGACGCTTTTCAGCAAACTCCCCTTTTCGCAACGGGATTGGCGGCTGGAAAAGCAGAACGCGGGTGCCAGCCCGATCAGCGGTCCACGGCCGCCGGCGGCACATTAGTCCGCAGCGTCCCGGGGGCTTGCGTTTGTCGGGCGGCCAACCACCACCGTGGTGGATAACCGCCAACCGAGGGAAAAAAGGCGAAACCGATTTCACCGCCGGGGACGGGCGGGCGGCGCCGCCAGAAAGGCGAGAGTAGAGCAGGGGAAAGTTGAGCAAGCACGCTTCATGCCTGCGGCATGATGTAATCTGCTTTTTTATCACGCTAAGAATAAAAGGCACTAAGATTTTTTAATTAAGTCAATCCGCTTTATTTGGTCGTCCTGGCGCTCTTCGTGGCTTTGCGTGAGACAAGGGCCGGCAGAAAAATGAAAGTCGAAAGGTGAGCGGGCATGGAGCCTCGCCGCTTGCTCCGACTTTTTGATCCTTCGTTGATGTTTCATCGATTTCGACCATAATCCGGCCTCAAAATGCAATTACTGTGGGAATCATAACGCGCTGGGGGGCGGAAAAATTAAGCAGGGCGCGATGATGGCGTGATTTTCACAACGGGGAAAGCAATGGTACGCAGGTGCTGAGGCACAAACCGACGCAGTTGATCCAACCGCATCCGCGTTCGGCGCGGTCAGATAGGTTGCACCGGTCTGGGTGTTCGCCGCGCCTGCGCGCGAGGCACGCCGCCATGACGGCCCTTCAGGATCGCGGTCCGCTGCGCCCAATAGGCAACTTCCTCCGACACCGTCATGCCATGAATTTGCCGAGCGACCCGCGCGGCGCCTCTCCGTTTCATCGCCACGCAGTCAAATCTATCTTTCGCCTTCAATCTCATCCTCTTCATCATCGATCACCTCAAGCGGGCTGAAAATCCCGATGGCGCCGTAACCGGACGCGACGTTCATCTCATTATATCGCCCGATTCTCTCGAATTGCACAATATGCTTGAAGTTCCAGCTGACGATCAGCCGGCAGTGTGAAACGGTTGCCAGCGCGACGTGTCGTGCGTCGGTCAGGGACTTCGGCGTTACAATCCCCGCCCGGATGTACGCCTCCGCCAGGCGGATCGCACCGGCCTTTATTTCCGCGACCCATAAAACGTCCTCCATGGCCCGATAGAACCGCTTTACCCGCTCCGGGGCAACTGATATTTCCTCCGCCACGAGCGCGGAGGTAACCAACTGGAATCGCCCGGCCTCCACGAGTTCAAAGAATTGCCGACTGGGAGTGGCAAATTCGCGATCGAATACACCCCCGTAAACGGATGTGTCCGCGTAAACCCGTACCGGTTTACGCCCGCCGACGGCCTTATGCACACCCTTCGCCATCAGTCTCCCTTAACGGCCCCCATCGCCAACTTTCGCCCCTCGACCTTGATTTGATTTTTTATTGATCGCGACCATCACCCGGCCTCAAAATGCAATTACTATGCGAATCGTAACGCGCCGGGGCGGGGCGGGAAAGCTCCCGCCTGATTGCATCCATCCACGGCGTTTAACAGCATTTGACAGCAGCCCACACCCCCTTTTTAACAGGCGGCTGTCCATAACATTTGGTGTTTACGCCGGAGTCTTGCCAGAGCCTGCGGCTACGCGATCATAGAGTGCGTCGGGAGCCAAATCAGCCCCGTTTGGCCAACACACCACGCCAAACTCATCCACATATACCTGGGCAAA
>JAJZNY010000381.1 GCA_021852245.1 Planctomycetota bacterium
AACCAGAACCTTTATTAAACATTCGGCTGCACGCGTAGCACGGCGGATTGGTGAGCGATGTTCATTGGGCTTGGTTTTGATGCGGCGGGACTTTTCAACTTGAACATCGCTTAGTCCGCTGATTTCCAACGGATCAACCGAGAATTTTGACGTATCGCCAAAAAAAGGATTTAAAACAAGATGGAAAAATCTATCTCTAAAAATGAGGCAGATTCGACGTCGGCAGGCGGTACCACCCCGGCAGGCACAACGCGGCGTAATTTTTTGCGCCGATCCATAATAACAGCGGCGGCAGCACCGTTGATGACTGTAGATCCGGTCTCGCACGCCCACGGTAAAAGTCAACCGGCGGGATCCCCCAATATTCTAATTATCCATTCCGATCAATTCCGGTGGGATTTTGTCGGTGCCGCTGGTCTGAATCCCATGGCTTGTACCCCAAATATTGATGCGATGTACCGCCGTGGCACAGTTTTCCAGAATTTTATCACCAATCAGCCCCTGTGTTCGCCCTCGCGCTGCTGCCTGTGGACCGGCCAATATGGCACCACCAACGGCGTATGGAAACTGCTCTGGAGCAGACATCCCCGCGTAGGCATCAAACCCGATGCCATCACACTCGCCACACAATTGCGATCTGCAGGTTACAGCACCAATTACATCGGTAAGTGGCATCTTGCACCATGGACAGATGGTGAAACATGGGAACAAGCCATTGGCTATGTAAAGCCGGAATACCGCGGTGGATTTCTTGACCTGTGGCAGGCGGCCAACGTGTATGAATTAACCACTCACCCCTATCATGGCACCATCTGGGACGGCGATGGTCATCCCATGCACTTCAAGGATATTTACCGTGTTGATTACCTTACGGATCTTGCCGAAAAATTTCTCCGGCAAAAACACGATAAGCCTTTCTGCCTCGTGGTCTCGCAGCTTGAACCCCACCAGAACAACTTTGTGAACGGTTTCAGCCCTCCCAAGGGCTATGGAGAAAAGTATCGCAATCCTTATACTCCCCGCGACCTGCGGGCGTTCCCCGGCGACTGGCCCTATCAGGCCGCCAATTATTATGGGGACGTCAGCGCCATAGACCAATCGGTGGGGAGACTCCTCAAGACGCTCAAAGAGCAGAATCTTGAAGACAACACCATTGTCATATTCATGAGCGATCACGGCTGCCATTTTCGGACGCGCAACACCGAATACAAACGAAGTCCGCATGAGAGCTCCGTCCACGTGCCGCTGGTGATTCAAGGACCGGGATTTAATAACAGTCAGGTCATCCCCGAACTCGTGAGCATGATTGACGTGACGCCTTCGCTTCTGGATTGCCTCGGTATTCAGATTCCCGCGTGCATGCAGGGAAAAAGCTTCATGCCTCTACTGCACGATCCCGGTGCGCGGCAATCATGGCGTAATGAAGTATTCATACAGGTAAGCGAGTCGGAAACCGCCCGGGCGTTACGCACCCCGGAATTTACCTATGTCGCACTTGCGCCGGATGCCCATCCATATAACGATCCGGGGAGTATGCACTACCAGGATTATCAGCTTTACGATAATCGTGCCGATCCGGCGCAGATCATTAATCTGGCCGGGCGACACGACCCTCCGTCACTGGTGCATTATGTCGGGGACCGCTCGATGGTCCAGATTACAGATCATCTGCGCCAACGATTGATTGAACGCATGGTTGAGGCCGGAGAAAAGCGGCCTGAAATCAAACCACGGCTGTATTACCCGTGATATACGACCGCTATCTCAAAGACGCAAATGCCTGCAGAAATGCCGGGGGAAACTTGATGATGACACCCAAGATGACCCCGTGTAATCTCTCTTCTGGTGGCCGCGATCGCGGTGATGCTTTTGGTGGGGCCTCCTTTGGGCCGGCCTGCCGCATTTCAACGTCTCATCCAATGCTGCCCGGACCCGAGTTAACGTGAATGATTTAATCGTAAGCACCGGTCGAATTGAGCGCCCGTGGCACTGGACAAGGCGCGGAATTAATTGCGGATGTATTGGCAGGAATCAAATTCGAACATGGAGTCAGAAAAAATCAGCCGCCTGATTTAGCCAATCCACAACATTCGACGATATCCCGTGTATAATTTAAAGCAATGATGTGATGACATTCGATAGAGAATTGCAATGAAACAAACTCTCCTCTTATTCCGCCGTTTTGGACGTTCAGTTTTATTGCCCGCCGTGGCCGCGTTGATGCTGACCTCATCCGCTGGGGTTAACGCCTTAGGCATCATTCGACCGGGGGCTTTGTGGCGGGATAATCGGGGAAAAATCATTCAGGCACATGGCGGCTGCATATTTAAACTGGGCCGCATATTCTATCTCTTTGGCGAGGATCTTTCACGGGAAAATAATCCGCGTAAGCGGTATGTCGGCTGCTACCGCTCGGCGGATCTGGTTCACTGGGCGTTCTGCAATAAAGTTGTCAGATTGGCCGACCCCAATCATCTGGGAAAAAACTGGGTGCTCGAACGTCCAAAGGTGTTTTACAACAGGCCCACCCACAAATACGTCATGTACGCACATATCGACGGGCGCGGCTACAGCTACGCCTCGGTGGCCGTATTTGTGTGCAGCACCATTGCCGGCAACTATCGGTATGTGAAAAGTTTCCGGCCCCTGGGACATCAGAGCCGGGATATCGGAGAATATACGGACACCAACGGCAAGGCTTACCTGCTGTTTGAAGACCGCCCCTCGGGATTTAGGATCGTGCAGTTGTCGCGGAATTATTTGAGCGTCAAGAAGAATATTTGCCTGATTCACCAACATCTCGAAGGACTGGGGTTGGTGCATTATAACGGATTTTATTACGTCATCGGATCGCACCTGACTGGTTGGGGACCCAATGCAGATGTTTATGCTACGGCGGAATCATTGGCCGGGCCTTGGTCAAAATTCCGCAATATTGCCCCGCCGCAAACCAAGACCTACGATTCTCAATCCGGCTATCTGCTGAAAATTCACGGCACCCAGGCCACGACAATCATATACATGGGTGATCGTTGGACGCCGCGGAACTTGTGGAATTCCCGCTATATCTGGATGCCGTTGCAAATCGGTAAGCGGCGGATGCATTTACCCCGCCCAGCCCCGTGGATAATAAACCTCGAAACGGGCATTGCGCGAATACTTGGAGACTCGCGCGCGGCTGCCCCGTGAATGCCGAGACTCCAGGCGATTCTGATTTACGCGGTACTGACTGTTGTAAGTCTCGAATCGGCGTGGCCTCTGATGCTTAAAACCAATAACCTTATCGTCAAGCCCAGCCCGCGACGGTAAAGGCCAAGGTCGCACGCCTGCGAATCAGGGGCGGGGGCAAATGCCGAAAAGCCAGAATAAAAAGGTTCTGACCGGCACCCCAACTGTGGAACCGGTAGCCGGACCAACCGGTACATGTCCCTGGAGTTTTGAATCATTTAACTGCCACACCATTATTCCGAACGCAACGGTGGAATATGATCAACTCGATGCCATTGGCGATTGGTTGGAATCACTGCCGAAGCCAGTTGCAATCATGGCTGCACGCGACAGTTGGGGAGTTCTTTTAGCCCAGGCCGCATTCGAACGTGGAATCCATATTCCTGAAGAAATCGCCATTCTGGCAGTGGATAACGATCCCGCTCTTTGCGAATATGGCAATCCGCCGTTATCGAGCATCAATCAGGACTTTTCCCGGGTTGGCAGTGAAGCGGTAAGAGTCGGCCATCTTTTGCTGGGCAAAAAGCGATCCATTCGCAAACCGGCGCTTATTGAGCCGGTTGATGTTCAAGTTCGCATTTCCTCGGATATTCTGGCCGTATCAGATCCCGGGGTAGCGGCCGCCATTCGTTATATTCGCGACAACA
>JAJZNY010000316.1 GCA_021852245.1 Planctomycetota bacterium
ACGCTATGGATGGTAAGATCGTCAGAGGATCGGCATTGAGTTTCAACATCGGCAGCAAAAAGCCGCGAAGCGCAGGGATGAACATTTTGGTCTATGACCACCCGCTTCATCCGGAACTGGTTCCCGTGACGGCACGGCGAATCCGGACGATGGGTGAATTTGATGTCACGATGTGGCTCGTTGAAGGGGGCGGGCACATGGCAGGTGTTACCCACCGCCACACCATTTGTGAATTGGCCTGTTTCCCGCAGAAGTCACTGCCCGATCGCGGCCTGGTGGACCGTCTACCCTGCAAAGGGGATAAACAGTTTGATGTTGAGGCCGGGCCCGATCACCATTACTACCTGACGCTCAATGAAGAGCATCTCACCGATACTCAATTTGAGAATGCGGTCGTTGAATTGCAGCGTATTGCGGAGGAACAGGACGGCATCATGACCCAGCGCAAGACTGAACTGGGGCAGACGGATTACATTTCCGTGCTGGTGGCGGCCCTGCATCGCCGTGCGGTGCATATTGAAGGGTTCCATCTGCTGAGTGATGCTCGGGTGATGATTCGCACACAGTCGATCGTTGAGCCGAATTCGCGGTAAGTGCCAAACTGCCCGTGGCGCCGAGAGTGCAACCGACTTTTTCAATGCACGAAGCGGCCTGTCGGTGCAAGGGACGGATCCGTCCAGCGGCAGCATAGACAAGCTTCCTGCGAACAGATCGCAGGGCCTCAAGCTGTTGGCAGCGAGCTGCGGCGCCGGGTTCGCGTCGGCGGATGTAATTTTCCACATCACACACGGGTATGGCAAAGGGGTATGACAAAGAGACCGCATGCGAGAGAAACGACCATGGGCGATCGGAGTGCTGCTGGGTTTGCTGGCGGTCAACGGATGGTTGGTTCATCGTCACGGTGCCTATGCACAATCGGCAGGCGGCGCTCAAACTGGCGGCCATCTGTTTCATGCGGGTAAACTTCCGGGCGCACGCCGCGCGTTTCCGTCGACATGGTCGACAACGCGCGTGTTTGCCGACTGTGTTGAACTTCGTGACAGCCTGCAATCCGCCGCCCAAATACGCTTCGTTGCCACACACTTCGTCGGCACGCAGAAATTGCTCGTGCCGCTGATTCGGAAACTTCGGGCTGTCAATCCCAACTTCATCGTTTTGGATTACCACCTGGGGGCATGGCAGTCGGGGAAGCACGTTCCGTACATCCTTGACGGCCTCCACTGGGGAAATGATTACGACTATGTAAATCGCCATGAAAGCTGGTTTCTGCATACTACTTATGCTGACCGTCACAACCCCAGGGATCGCCTTATGGCCAGCGACGGCAAGCTGCTGATGAACGTCACCAACCCGCATTATGTCCGCTATTTGACCAAATCTCTCATTCGGCAGGTACGGGCGGGACATGATGATGGCGTTTTCCTTGACAGTTGGAGCACAGACGCTGTTAATTATTATGTTGGCCGCTATCCCCGATGGCGGTACCCCGGACTTATCAGACCCCACAAACAGCTTGGAGGACTTACATGGGTGCAGGCATCGGAAGCCTTTATGCGCCATGTGACGGCCGCTCTCAATAAGGCAGGCATTTATGTTCTGCCCAATCTTGGCGACCTCATCACCGATTGGGATCACACCAACTACGCCATTCCCAACGGCGGCATGCTCGAAGGGGCACCGGGCGTGTGGTCGCAATATGGGCAGGCTCAATGGATATTTTCGGCCAACAAGGCGCTGGCGCTCATCAACGACGGCAAAATCATCATGTTTCAAAGTTACCTGCCGAAAGAAACCGATGATCAGGCCCGTCTTTATTGGCTCGGCACGTATCTTCTATTACGTGGCCACTACACTTATATTACCTATTTCGCCCACCTGCCCATGGAATACTTTCCGGAGTTCGGCATCCATGTTGGCACGCCGCTTAAAACCGCCCGCCACAGCATCAACGACCTGCGACAGGGATCGCTTTACATCCGCCCGTTCACCCGTGGCATCGTGGTGGTCAACTCTGCCGCGCATAAGACCGCCCATTACCATGTGCCGCCGGGATACTCCAGGGCTATCGTGCGCGGCGGCGGCAATATCGGCCTGAACGGTAAAGTCGATGGCAGGGTTTTGTATGTGCCCGTCAGCGGCTCCGTGCTGCTGAAGCCGGAAAGCGCCCTGATTTTGGTCAAACGAAACCACCCGTCATATTCCCACCGTTAATCAATTATCAATGGTTCACGCTGGCCCGAGACCGCAGCGGCCGGGTGGTCCGATCGCCATTGCCCCGGCAACCTGAAAACGGTTCCCGGCGCGGGGGAGCAAGCGGAGCGATTACGCCGCCTGCGCGGATGGCATGGTCCGCCGCATCTGCAGGGCCTGCGTGGCCCGGCTGCGCAGAGCCGTGCGCTCTTGATTGATCAGCAGTTTCAGATCGTACGGCCCCATGGAAAGCCCTTCGGCGATGCGTTCAAAGAGAGCTTGCGTCTGCGAATTTATCGGCCCCATTTCCAACGATGTCTTGATCATCTCACCAAGCCAGCGCCGCGCCGTGGCCGGGGAATCGGGCGTGGGGGCGGTCAGGCTGTGCGTATGGCCGGCGAGAATGATGTGCCGCACCATCGCATCCGGCAGACCATGATCCTGCCCCAGTTTCATGAGCAAGGCATCAAACTTATCGTCCGCGGCATCACCGGAGAGCACCTGTGCCGCAGCCCAGCTCATCAGCATCGGAGCGGTAACCGCCATCGGCGGCGCCGGTGCGGCAGGTAAACCGGCATCGGCGGTCCCGTCCGGCTGCAACTGGGCGAGAAGCTGCTGGGCTGCCGCTTCGGTCAGCGGAAGCATCTGGGCCAGCACCCATCCATGCGAACCGTCGGTCAGCACCGTTCCGCAGTAGGGACAACTGTCAGCGGTATCATCACTGAGAGGGGCACCGCAATTGGGGCAATGGGCCGAGCTGATTCCGGATTGAATATTCGTCTGACACCCGGATTTGCGCTCCAGAACCAGCAGTGAATGAAACAACTCCGCCTGCGGTGAGTGCGTCATGGTTCCATCCGGTTTGATGACAAAACGCTGAGCCGACCAGTCAATCTGCAGCAGCGCCCGATCCATCGCGTCGGCCGCCGGGTCGGACCCTCCGGGCAACAGGCCGACGGTGCGAAGGGCCCCCACCGCACAGTGGCCCCAGGCGGATCGATTGCCGGTGGTATCGGGTTTGAGCAGTCCGGCGTACATGGACGCAAAGGCCGGCGTGCAGATTTTTTTCAGCGGGTTGATTTTGCCCGTCAGATCCGCGGTGGACTTGCGCCAGAACATCACCGAGGCGGTATCCTCAAGCTGGGCCATGGAAAAATTCGGATCGCGTGAAATTAAATCTTCAATACCGGGGACATCCGTTTCCGATTCCGGCCGCCAGACCGACGCCTGCGTGATCTCGGTCAGAACCCAGTCAAACTCGCCGCTGAAGATCATGGCATGGCAACTCGGGCACTGGGCACTTTGATTGATGGAAAGCGGAGCGCCGCAATTGGGGCAGTTTCCCTCCATCAGGCCCGGCTTGCCGGTGGACTTGACGCCCCGCCGGCGAAGGAATGTCCAGTATTCGCTGAACGGCACGCTTTCGGCGGAACCGGAGAGCACCTGCCCGGTGGAGGCCGAGATGGTCTGATCGACGGCACTGGCGTTAATACCGACCACGGCGGTGTCGTAGAGATGATCATTCGTAGCGTGAGCCAGAAAAACCGAAAGGACCTGAATCTGCGACATGCGATCTTTTTCGCCCAGTTGCTTCGCCTGCATGAATTCCAGCTTGAAGCGTTCGCGGACACCGTCGGATATGAAGGCGTCAACACTGGTCAGGTCCTGAGCG
>JAJZNY010000388.1 GCA_021852245.1 Planctomycetota bacterium
CCATCGCAGATTGCATCTGCTGCAGGACCGTTTCGAAGGGCAAATCGATGTATCCCCAGAAAGGATTCACCGCAACAAAACCATCCAGCGGCCAGATCGGGGCAATCTTTTCAAAAATCCCGGCGGCTGAGGTGACCGCAGCGTCTGCGGGTGCTGGCTGAAGGACAACAGTCATGGCATCACCGTCCTTTTTCTTCATGTAAGACGTATCCATCAGATTTCCTGCGATACGGGGGCCGGAGCGCGGCTGGTGCCCGATAGGCAGGACCGAAGATTTCCGGCGCAGCACCATATCGAAGTGGTGAGCCGGTTGGCGAGAGCGCCGATATAAAAGCCGCTAAGGGCGTGCACGTAAAGGGCCCGCAGATAAGTCGGCTTTTGACCGCTGATCATCAGCCATTGCAGGAAGCCCAGCAGTACCAGCGGAACACACAGAAGCAGTGAAAAGGCCCACGGCTCCGGGGGGAGATTCCCGCTCCCTGCGCCGCTGCCCACCATATGATTGGTGGCCAGAACGGCATCTGAAAGTCGGCTCAGCAGCGGATAGGCGGCCGCGAGCACGCCCAAACCCAACACCCACCGGATCACGGCGGCCCGGGCATAGCGGCCGGCAACGGCCCGCCAGATCAGCAGACAGACCGCGATGCCGGCGGCGGTGAGCAGCGGCAGATGATTGGGGCCGATGAGTCCATGAAGACACAACACGGTTGCGCCCATCAGCAGGGCGGCGGCGGTGAGAGCGGCGGCGATGTTTGCGGCGGTGTGATGGTGTCGATACAGCCGCCGGAATTGGGCAATCGGTGCATTCCTGACCGTACTGCCCGAGGAGAGGAAGGAATGGGATTTATACAGTGCATGGGCCACCAGATGCAGCAGGGCCAATCCAAATGCTCCCAGTCCACATTCGATCATCATGTACCCCATCTGGGCCACGGTTGAATAGGCGAGCTGCCGCTTGATAGACGTCTGCGTCATCATCGCCATTGAGCCGGTGAGAGTGGTGGCGATGCCGATGACGGCGAGCGTCATGAGCGGAATCGGGCAGTGGATCAAAAGCGGGGAGAAGCGGATGAGCAGAAATCCGCCCGCGTTGATGATGCCCGCGTGCATCAGCGCCGAGACGGGAGTGGGAGTTTCCATGGTGTCGGGCAGCCAACTGTGAAATGGAAATTGGGCCGATTTCAGACATGCGGCGGCCACCAGCAGCCAGACGATGAGATTCTCACCACCAGCGGCGTGTCGGTGAGCAGCGGCCGCGAAAAGATTTTGAAACTGCCATGTGCCGAATATCAAATAGCTGGCAATCAGTGCACCGATCAGGCACAGATCGCCGCACCGGCTGACGATGAATTTCTTCCGGGCCGCGAGAATGGCCGCCGGCCGATCGGAATTGAATGTCAGCAGTTGATGCAGGGCCAGGCTCATCAGGGCCCACGCCAGAAAGAACAGAAGCAGATTGCCGGCGATGACCAGCGTAAGCACCGCAGCAATCGTTCTCGCCAGCCAGATCATGAATCGCTGCTGCCCGGCCTGCCCCGCCAGATAGACGGCGGAATACCGGGTAATCAGTACGGCGAGAAAACTCACCAGCGCCAGCATGATCACCGAAATATTATCGATGTAAATGCTCAACCCCTCGGACCAGCGACCGCCGATCCCCGCGGCCAGCGGACCGGCTGCCGGTGTGGTGATGAGGCTCACGATCGATGCTACAAGCCCCAGATAAGCCGCACCGACCACCAGACGGTTGGTCGTGCGCACCGAGATGCTCCCGCCCCATTTCCCCAGGCTGACGGCCCACAACGCTACGGCAGGTAACGTCGCGGCCATGATTCTCAGTGACTCAAACATGTCGACTCCTTTCCTGTACCTGCCATGAGTTTAGACACCGGGAAAGTTAAATACAATAGATATATTGCATAACATCGATATATTTTGTATAAGTATGTCATGGCAACGTTGAACTACCATCATCTCCGTTATTTTCGCGCCATCGCCCATGCCGGCAATCTCAGCCGGGCGGCGCTGAATATGAATATCTCGCAGTCGGCGCTGAGTATTCAGCTCCGTGAACTTGAGGCATCGTTGGGTGAAAAACTCTTTGAGCGCAAGAATCGCAGCCTGATTCTTACGGAAGCGGGACGCATGGTGCTGGATTATGCCGATGTCATCTTCCGGACCGGCGATGAATTAATGGATACACTCAAACAGCGTTCACCCGGGCGGCGGCAGGTGGTGCGGATCGGAGCGGTGGCGACGCTGTCACGCAACTTTCAGCACGCACTTCTTTCGCCGCTGCTCAATCGCCCCAATGTGGAACTCGTGGTGCGATCCGGTTCGATGCGTGAATTGCTCTCTGCCCTGCAGGCGCACGCTCTGGATATGGTGCTTTCCAATCTGCCCCTGCGGTCCGATTCTCAGATGGCGGGACATTCGCACCTGATCAGCCAGCAGGCGGCAAGTTTGATCGGAAAACCGCCGGGGAAAAATCAGCCTTTTCATTTTCCTCAGGACCTTCGAAGCATACCCCTGATTGTGCCAAGCCTCGACAGCAGCATCCGATCGCTTTTTGACGTGCTGATGGATCGCCTCGGCATTCGACCGGTCATTGCCGCCGAAGTGGATGACATGGCGACCCTGCGCCTGCTGGCACGCGATCATAAAGGGCTGACGCTCGTGCCGCCGGTCGTGGTGAAAGGTGAACTTGCGGCCGGTACGCTGGTCGAGCGGCATCGGATTGAAGGGATTGTTGAGAGCTTTTACGCCATTACGGTGAGTCGTCGGTTCCCCAATGCACTGGTGCGGGAAATCATCTCCAAGCCATTGAAAATATAACCCGGGGGATCACGGGGCGAGAATTACATGGACTGCGGTGATGCCGCGGGGCATCTTGTGCCCTGTGCCACCCTCAGCTCGCCACCCTGACCCATCTGCCATCCCGCACCGCCGGCCGCCGACGCTTGCAGCGGGCCCGCAATGTAATAAAATCTCCACATCTGAATCGTGGTTGTACAAGTAAATTCAGGAAGAAGAAGGAGTTTAACGATGTCTCTGCTCAAAGATTTCAAGAATTTTGCGTTCAAGGGGAACCTGATCGACCTCGCGGTGGCGTTTGTCATCGGTTCGGCGTTCAGCGGGATCGTCACCGCACTGGTGAACGACATCATCATGCCGGTCATCAGCTTTGTAACCCCCAGCCAGAGCTATACCAAATGGACGATTGATAAAAAAATCCTCATCGGCCATTTCATCGGGGCGGTGTTGAATTTTTTCATCATCGCTGTGGCGCTGTTCATTATTGTGGTATTGGTCATCGGGCAGATTCATAAGCTCACCACCAAGCCGCCTCCGCCTGCAGCCCCGACGACAAAAGAATGCCCGTTCTGCTGTTCCACGATTCCGATCAAGGCGGTTCGCTGCGGGCAGTGCACGTCGGAACTGCCCCCGCCCGCACCGGCGACGCCGGCGGCTTAGGACGCAGTCCCAATTGCAGAGGCTTTGCGTCGGTGGGGGCCTTGCTTGTCCGCCCCGCCACCATCGGCGGCCGGATTACATTTCGTCCAGAACGGGAATCCCCAGCAGTTCCTGCAGGCCTATTTTTAATACTGCCTGAGTCACACGGCAGAGGATGAGCCGGCTGTTGACGGTCGCGGCATCGCCAGCCTTGAGCACCGGGCATTTTTCATAAAAGGCGGAGAAGAGTCCGCATAAATCGTAGAGGTAGGTGCAGATATAGTGCGGCTTGAGATCGCGGGCGGCAATCTCCACGATGTCGGGAAATTTCAGCAGGGAGCGTGCCAGAAGCTGCTCCGCCGGTTCAGCGAGTGCAGCGCGGGCGCCGGTCAGATCGATGTCGCC
>JAJZNY010000012.1 GCA_021852245.1 Planctomycetota bacterium
CGTTTGCCGCGACTCGGGCGGCTGAAAACTGCGCGTCAAAGGCGAAAAAGTTCGGTGTGCTGGAACTGGAAGTGCGGGTCAATGGCCCGGGATCGGGTCGCGAATCCGCCATCACCGCCCTGCAGGCAAGCGGAATGAAGATCACCTCCATCGAGGATAATACGCCCCTGCCCCATAATGGCTGCCGTCCGCCGAAAAAGCGGCGAGTTTAATTTTCTCCTTTGTGGGATGTTCTTGCGGCGAATTGGGTCGGTGCGTCCGCGAGATTGAGAGCCGGGGTGCGGAAGCCCTGATGATTTCAAAATGAATTCTGATATGTGTTCCGTCGTTGTGACAGATGCCTTGTGGCGATAATCCGGCGTCGGAAGCTTTTCTGGAGAATATGCTATGCGAATGCGTTGGCGCGGACTCGAATTGCCTACTAAAGTTGAAGCGGATCATTCAGTCCATTCTTCCACTTACGGTAAATTTATTGTTGAACCCTTTGAGCGCGGTTTTGGCACCACGGTCGGTAACTCCCTGCGACGCATCCTGCTGAGCTCCCTGGAAGGGGCGGCGGCTGTGAATGTTCGCATTTCGGGTGCGGAGCATGAATTTGCACAACTTCCGGGTGTCGTGGAAGATGTCACGGACATCATCCTTAACGTCAAGAGCCTTATCATTTCGCTTGAAGGGGATGAGCCGCGAAAACTGAGTGTTCGCAAGCAAGGGCCCGGAACCGTTACCGGGGCTGATCTTCAAGGTGATGCCTCCATCAACGTTCACAATAAAGACCTGGTCATTGCCACCCTTACCGGTGATCAGGTGTTTGATATGGAATTGGAGATACATAAAGGGCGAGGCTTTGTGATGGCGGCGGAGAACGCCCCGGACGAGCAGATCATCGGTGTGATCCCGATCGATTCTGTTTACAGCCCGGTCACGCGTGTGCGCTACAAGACCGAAGATACCCGTGTAGGCCAGAAGACCAATTACGATCGTCTCATCATGGAAATCTGGACCAACGGCACCATCAGCCCCGAATTGGCCCTGGTAGAGGCGGCTAAAATCCTGCGTAAACACCTCAACGCCTTCCTGCAGAAATTTGACCTTGGCGATCTTGTCGATGTCCCGGTTGAAGTGGATGAACCAACGGCACCGGCCGTGTTTAATGATGAATTGGCTGACAAACTCAAACAGCCGCTCTCAGCACTGGATCTTTCCATCCGGGCGGCGAATTGTCTGGAATCATCCCGGATTCACACCATCGGCGATCTGGTGCGCTTAACGGAAGGGGAATTGCTGAAGGTTCGAAGTTTCGGCAAAACCTCGCTTCGCGAAGTGCGGCGTAAGCTTTCGGAACATGGCCTGTCACTGGGCATGGATGTTCCGGACGATATTGATGAGGGTGGCGGGGTGGAGGATTCCTCCGCATCTGCTGCAAATTGATTGTTCTTCCGGGTGCATAACCCGGATGTCTGGGCTGGGGTATTTTTGCGACCGGGCGTTTTTGCCCGATCCATAAGGCAAAATTGAGGTTATCATGCGTCATCGTGTTACTGGTCGTCGGCTTTCAAGAACGGCTGCTCATCGCACCGCCATGCTGCGGAATCTGGCTCAGTCGCTGATTGAGCACGGGCAGGTCAAGACTACCCTTCCCAAAGCCAAGGAACTGGTTCGCTTTGTTGAACCCCTCATCACATTGGCAAAGAAAAACACCCTAGCATCCCGACGTTTGGTGATCGCGCGACTGCGGGATCGGCTCATGACCGACCCCAAGGATCAGGACATGTTGCTGGATGATTCGGTGGTGCAGAAGCTGTTCAAGGATGTGGCACCCAAGTGCGCCGGACGATCCGGTGGTTATACGCGGATCGTCAAAACCGCCAAATGGCGTATTGGCGATGCCGGTGATATCGCTATTGTTCAGCTTGTGGATATTGCCCCCACTCGTCAGAAACTCACTGCCGCGGAAGCAAAATCTGAATAAGATCGATTTGTCGGCCGATGCTTCGGCCGCTGGCAGGTTTTTCGGCAAATACTCTGGATTTCATTTTATCGGCTGACCGGCGCCGCCAAAGCGATGGCGGAGAGCGCGTCGGCCGCATACTGCGCCTCATTGAGCGTGTTGAACGCACCGAAACTCAGGCGGGTGGTGCCGACTTCCGGCACCAGGTCCGTTGCGACATTTGAACCGATCGTGGCATGAGCTCCGGGGGCGCAGTGCAGTCCGGCTCGCGTGAGGATACCAAAGTCCTTTTCCAGCGCGGCGGCCAATTCCATCGGCGCCATGCCGTTGATCTGCACGCTGAATACCGCGACCCGGTGCGCAACACCCTGCGGGCCGAGAATTCTCAGGCCCTCCACGTTTTCAATCCCCTCGATGAATGTGCCGCTCAGCGCCCGCTGATGCTCACTGAGCGATGCGATTCCACGCTGCAGGATGTAATCCAAGCTGGCCGAAAGCCCTGCGATTCCAATGGCGTTGTGCGAACCGGCTTCAAATTTATCGGGCATAAAAGTTGGCTGGGTGTCCTGTTCAGATACCGACCCGGTTCCACCCTGCCGCAGTGTATCAAGTTCATTTTCCCGGCCCGGGCGAATATACAAAAACCCGGTCCCCAGCGGCCCCAATAGTCCCTTATGACCGGGTGCGGCGAGAAAATCAATTCCGTCGGTCTGGACATCAATGGGCAGATGGCCGGCGGTTTGTGCCGCATCAACAAGAAATGCGATGTTGTGCCGCTTCGCGATCTCTCCGATGCGATGAATTGCCTGCACCGTACCGGTGACGTTGCTGCCGTGACCGGCGCAGATCAGGCGCGTATTGGGCCGGATGGCCGCCTCAATAAGATTTGGATCGACGAGGCCGGTTGCCGCAGCGGCGGGAACGCGAGTCACACGGATATGGCCGCGGGCTGCGAGATCGTTCAACGGGCGCAAGATACTGTTGTGATCCATGGCGGTGCAGATGGCGTGATCCCCCGGCCGCAGGTAGCCGTGAATGGCCAGATTCAGGGCGTCCGTGCAGTTGAGGGTGAAGATGAAATGATCAGGATTTTCGCCATTGAAAAGTCGGTTAAGTTTTTCACGGCACGCGCGAAGGACCCCGGCTGACATTTGCGCCTCGGCGTACGCCCCCCGGCCTGCGGAGGCCCCGCAGTCGCGGGCGTAATCAACCATGGCTTCCGTGACGGTCGGAGGCTTGGGATAGCTTGTTGCGGCGTTATCAAGATAGATGCGATTGTTGTGCATGACTGTTTTCAACCTCTGTCGGCCCGGCGGCACGTTAGCCTGTCGGTCAATCTTAGAATGAAGGTGCCGCCCATTCAATCCAACCCGTACTTGGCCATTTTACGATAAAGGGTCCGAACGCTGATTCCCAATTGCTCTGCGGCGGCAGCCCGATCACCCGATTGTGTACGAAGCGCTCGTTCAATTGCCTCACGTTCGGCGCCTTCCAGATTCAGCGTATGATCGGGTCTGGCCTGACGGATGTGGGGGGGAAGATCCGCAGCCTGCAACTCCGGCTTTTGTTCCAGAACGAGGAGACTTTCCAGAAGATTTCGCAGTTCGCGGATATTTCCGGGCCACGAATATTGCTGTAATGCCGAGATGAAGTCCGGACTCACCATCTTGGCCGGCAATCCGTGTTCAGTGCAGAGCCGCTGTGTGAGGGATTCCACCAGCAGCGGGATGTCTTCGATTCTTTCGCGCAGCGGAGGCAATTTGATTCTCACGACATTGAGTCGATAAAACAGATCAGCCCGAAAGCGGCGGCTTTCCACCAAGGCGGCAAGATCCGCATTGGTGGCTGCCAAGACGCGCACATCGATAGCCCGTTCCCGGGTGGAGCCGACGGCCGTCACCAT
>JAJZNY010000270.1 GCA_021852245.1 Planctomycetota bacterium
TGCAGATCGCCGAAGGGTACACCGTCGATCTTCCGCCGGAGGTGCACCATACCCTCGATCAGCGTACCAACCCCACCTGGCCCACCACCTGGTTCGCACCCCGCTGCACCGGGCGTGGGGCATTTACCGATGTCTACACCGTGATGAACAGTTGGGGCGCCAATCACTGCAATCTGACTTATGGACACATCGGTGATCGGCTCATCACCCTCGCGTCTATGCTGCGGATCCCGGTTTATATGCACAACGTGCCGGCGGAAAAAATCTTCCGTCCCGGAGCGTGGCTGGCATTCGGCAGCGATGAACCGCAGGCTGCGGATCTCGCCGCATGTCGCAATTTCGGACCGCTTTACGGTATGTATTGATCGGTTGTCCGGAATCAAAAGTCGACGGCTCATAGCGGAAACTCCGTTTCCGCACGCCCAATCGACCGGCCCGGCGGCTAAGTTGCATCAGGTGTCAGTTTGACGGAAGATACTAGGGAAGTGTACCCTCTCGCGCAGATGCGGGAGGGAAAACTCAATTTATGGAAATGCGCAGGTTCATACGCGGGAATTCAAGAAAGGGTGTGTTCATGCCGGGAGTTAAATACCGTAGCCGAGTATTTTTCGCTTTGCTGATTGGCCTGACGATGTGTCGGACCGCGGGGGCGGACATCAATGGTTTGACGAATACCGCTCCTGCTAATTGTTACCATGAAAAGCAGCCGGAAATCGTTCAGGGCGGCATCACTCTTACCCAGGGCAGACCCCATCAGGCTGCGAGCATTTTTTGCCGGAAACGTCAGAACATTCGGGCATTTGAGGCGGGCTTTACCTATCAGGCCAAGCCCGGCGAAGTCGGCATGCCGGCCGATGGATTGGCATTGGTGTTTCAAAATGATCCGCGTGGAGTCAAGGCTCTGGGCGGTGATGGAGGTGCTCTGGGTTACGGCGGTGTACAGTACGGCGGCCAGCCAGGTTCGTCCCCGATTACCCACAGCGCCGCAGTTGAACTTAATATCTTTGCCCATACTGGTATTGGAGTTTGTGCGCATACACAGGGTGTCACCGGCCTTTATGAAAAGACCGCGCCGGTGAATCTCGGCAGCGGTGATCCGATTCGTGTGACCATTCATTATAACGGCGTGTTTATCAGCGAAGCATTCAAAGACCTCAAAACCGGTCAGACCTGTTCCACCCGCCAACTTGTCGATATACCCGGAGCCGTTGGCGGGAATCGGGCCTATGTTGGCTTCACGGCTGCCAGCGGTGACGGAGGGGAAATTCAACGGGTAAGCAATTTCTATTTTGTCGGTGAATCGCCGGTCCCCTGGCGGCACTCGCCCCCAGTTGATTTTGTCCAGCCGTTGCTGGGCACAGGCAGCGGTCCCGGATACAGCATTAATCTCTTTCCCGGACCGTCCATGCCCTTCGGCATGGTGCAACTCAGCCCCAACACCCAACCTTCTGCCTTTGGTTATCACAGCTTTCAATCTCACATCCTCGGGTTTTCCATGACGCATATGAGCGGGCCCGGATGTGCGAACGATGGTGATATATTTTTTACCGCGACCACCGGCAAGGTGCATACGAGAATTAAAAATTTTGAATCCCGCTATTCTCACTCCCATGAGCGAGCTGCCGCCGGCTATTACCGGGTGGACCTTCTCCGCTGGGGCGTCCGCGCGGCCCTGACGGCGACGACACGCTGCGGATTGGCTCAGTTCACTTTTCCCGGAGGACGCCGCGCCAATGTGCTCGTGCCCATCAGCGAAACACTCAACTACACCCATGCATCGCATGTGCATGTGGTCGGAAATGACGAGATCACCGGTTTCGATGCCAATCACTGCTTCTGCGGCAACAGTCAGGTATACCGGGTTTATTTTGTCATGAAGTTTTCGCAGCCGTTCAAATCCTTCGGTACCTGGTCCGGGCCCGGCAGCGGTATGAAAGGCCACGGTATTCTTCACTCCGGCGCCCGCATCGCCACGCAGGTTGATCATCATCAATGGATCGGAGCCTATGTCTCGTGGCCCGCTTCCAATGTCCAACGCGTGATCACGGCCAAGATCGGTATTTCGTACGTCAGCGTGGCTGATGCGAAAGAAAATCTCAAAGCGGAAGTGGGCGACCGTAGTTTTAATGCTGTACGCGTGGCGGCGCTGGCCCGCTGGAACAAGGCTCTTTCGGTCATCCAGGTTCATGGTGGTACCAGAGCCCACAGAATAGAATTTTACACCGCGCTTTACCATTCCATGCTGATGCCCAACACGGCCAGTGATGTCAATGGCAAATACATGGGGTTTGATGATCGCGTTCACCGCATGCCGTTAGGCCATGTGGATTACATGGATTACAGCGGCTGGGATATCTATCGCAGCCAGATGCCTCTTCTCGGGATCATTGCGCCAAGCCGCACGGCCGACATTTGTCAGTCCATCGTCCTGATGTATAAGCAAGGGGGGTGGATCGGGCGATGGCCGCAGACTCATTACTACACCAATGTCATGTGCGGCAGCCCGTTGACCACCGTCATGTGCCAGGCGTGGGACGAAGGAATTCACGGATTCAATATTCACGCCGCATGGCCCGGCATGGTGAAGGATGCCACCGAAGCTCCGCCTCCGGGTAAGCCGTATGCGGGTGAGGCTGGCATTCAATGGATCAACAAACTCCACTATGTGCCGGACAACTATGTGGCTTACGGATCGGTATCGCAGATACAGGAAGATTGCATTGCGTACGCCGCGCTTTATCACCTGGCCAGGCGGCTTGGGAAACCCAATACCCGCCGCCTCTTTTTCAAGCGTGCACTCTATTACCGGAATGTTTTCGACCCGGCGGATCGTGTGTTTCGGCCGCGACTTTCCAACGGAAAATGGCTCCGCCCCTTCAATCGCGCCCAATACCACGGTTTCGTTGAAAATTCCTGTTGGGACTATCAATGGCTCGAACCGTGCGACATGGCGTGGGTGATTCATGCCGTCGGACGGGCTCGGTTCAATCGGCGGCTGGAAAAATTCTTCAACTATGAACAGCCTGGCTGGTATGCACTTTATTATAATCCCTACAACGAGCCCGACCTTGAGGCACCATTCGAGTTTGACTTCTCAGGCAAACCCTGGGAAACGCAGCGGGTTGTCCGCAAAATCCTGCGGCAGAATTATAACTTG
This sequence comes from Planctomycetota bacterium, assembly GCA_021852245.1. The sequence goes on from JAJZNY010000270.1 coordinate 3,158, forward strand.
TCGTATAACGGCGTACCGGGCAATGATGATTGCGGCGAGATGTCATCATGGGCCGTTATGAGCATGATGGGGCTCTACATGATGGACCCGGGCAAACCCGTGATGGAACTCTGCAGCCCCCTGTTCCGGAGCATCGTCATCCACGTTGCCGCCCCCTATGCCGGCAAGGAGATTGTGATTCGCACCAACAGTCATCCGTTCGCCAGACGTTATATTCACAGCCTGTTGATCAATGGGCGTCGATGGAATAAGACGTTTGTGCCCGTTAAGGTGCTCACCGATGGAGCCAAACTGGAATATAGGCTAGGAAGCAGACCCGATCGCCATTGGGCGGCATCGCCCAACGATGCGCCGCCATCCATCACCGGCAGGTAAACTTGGTGCCGTGACGGCATCCAAAGCAGTCCAGAAGCGGATGTGTGCGGCTCTGATGCGTGGATAATAACACGCTCAGAGCCCGCCGCCTTTTATAAACCGTTGCATCATTGCCCGGCGTTTGGTTGATTAGAGCATATCCGGGCTTGGCAAGACTCCGGCAATCCCCACAGGGTGTGCGAATGTGCCCATCCACCGGATGCGATCATCCTGAACGCGAGCCGGCGGATTTACTTCACCGGTGCCATCGCGGGAAAAACCATTATTACCGCAGGGGAAGGCGGGCACCGGCCACTTA
>JAJZNY010000197.1 GCA_021852245.1 Planctomycetota bacterium
TGCTCAAACGCGGGCTCAGCGCTACGCTGGAGGAATTCCTGCTGGCGGCGGAGTACATCATGTCGCGGGGGAATAATCAGGTTATTTTGTGCGAACGGGGCATTCGCACCTTCGAAAGCTATTGCCGAAACACCCTGCCGCTGGCGATTGTTCCGGAAGTGCATCGGGTGAGCCATCTGCCGATCGTGGTCGATCCGTCGCAGGGGACGGGGCACGCTCATCTTGTGCCGGACATGTGTCGGGCGGCGGTGGCTGCGGGTGCGGACGGCTTGATCATCGAATGCCATAGCGACCCCGAGCATGCTTTGACGGATGGTGCGCAATCCATTACGCCCGCTACACTTAAGAGCACCATGGCGACATTGGCACGGATTGCCGAGGCCATTGATCGGCAGGCGTGATTTGCGGCAAATTCAGGCGATACGGCGCAATTTCGGTGCACCATTGACTTTCAGCCGGACCCTTGGCATCATTGTCACATGGAATTGCACGAAAAAAACATTGCTGATGGCTTCACTTTCGACGATCTGCTTCTTGTCCCGCAGCGCAGCGACATTGTTCCGACTGAAGCGGACCTGCGCACCCGGCTGACACGCCAGATTGAACTCAACATTCCCCTGCTTTCGGCACCGATGGATACGGTGACCGAGGCATCGTTGGCGATTGCGCTGGCGCAGGAAGGAGGATTGGGGTTCATCCATAAAAATCTGCCGATTGAACATCAGTGCCGGGAAGTGGAAAAAGTGAAGCGTTCCGCGAATGGGATCATTACCGATCCGGTCACGCTCGGACCCGACGTGACGGTGGGGCAGGCCCGCCAGATCATGAAAGAGCAGCACATAAGCGGCATTCCCATTGTGCAGGGATCGGACGGCGAATTGGTCGGCATATTGACCCGGCGCGATCTGAAATTTATCGATGGAGACGACAGCAAGCCGGTACGTAATCTGATGACAAAAACCGGTCTGGTTACCGCTCCCGCTGAAACATCGCTTGAAAAAGCGGAGATCATTCTCAATGAAGCACGCGTGGAAAAACTTCTGCTGGTCGATCAGTACAATCGGCTCGCGGGGATGATTACCATGCGGGATATTGAAAAAACCTATCAATTCCCCAAGGCGTGCAAGGATGCCCGCGGACGCCTGCGGGTTGGAGCGGCCGTCGGAGTGCACCAGTATGATCGGGTTGCGGCCCTGATTCAAAAAGGCGTTGATGTGGTGGTGGTGGATACGGCCCATGGGCATTCCGGGAACGTCATTGAGACGGTGCGGGAGATTAAGAAGCGCTTCGGCATTGAAGTGATTGCCGGGAACATCGCCACCGCCGATGCCGCTGCGGACCTTATCGCAGCCGGTGCCGATGCGGTGAAGGTTGGCATCGGCCCGGGCAGCATCTGCACCACGCGAATTGTCACCGGCGTGGGGGTACCGCAGATTACGGCCATTATGAATGCCCTCAGTGCCGCCAAACCGGCCGGGGTACCCGTGATTGCCGATGGTGGTATACGCCACAGCGGCGATATAACCAAGGCGCTGGCGGTGGGAGCGTCGGCGGTCATGATGGGTTCACTTTTTGCCGGGCTGGATGAGAGTCCGGGTGAGCTCGTGATTCGTCGTGGGCGGCGATTTAAGAGTTATCGCGGCATGGGATCCATGGGCGCGATGGTGCATGGGAGCGCAGACCGGTACGGCCAGGCGGGCGTAAAAAACAGCAGCAAACTGGTGCCGGAGGGTGTCGAGGGATTGGTGCATTATCGCGGTCCGCTGGGTGATTTTGTTTATCAGATGGTCGGAGGGCTTCGGGCCGGCATGGGATATGTCGGAGCGCGGACGATTCCGGAATTACAGAGCCGGGCGAAATTTGTACGCGTTACCGCCGCGAGCATGGTGGAAAGCCATCCGCACGACATCACCATCACGCGGGAAAGCCCCAATTATTACACGGCATCGGATCCGTCGATGGAATAACCGGCAGCCGGGCGGAGCACGCAGCAAGCAAATCGCGAAGCTGTTGGTAGCACGATCGCCGATGCCAAACGGACGGCTGAGATATCAGAATGATACGGCGAGGCCCGCAAACACCTGCTGGGCCTGGAATTTGTCCGATCCCAGATCAAGTTCGTAATTCACAAATCCGCTCACGTTTTTATTGAAATTTATATTGAGCGACGGGGCAATCACCGCCACATCGCGCGAAGGCGAGGCCGTATTGACCGTGAAGTTGCCGGTGCCGGCACCCTGCAACTGGGCCGTAATCCCCTGAGAATTATTCAGATATTCATGCCGCCAGCCCAATAAGATGCCCGGAACCAGCGTCGACTGATGCGAGAGATGAATCGTGTAGAGGAACGTTGCACTGAGCATGGAGCGGAATGAATCGGCACTCATCGAGCTGACGTTCAACCCCGCCACTCCGCCACCCGTTTCACTGAAACTGTTGAAATCGGCATGCGTATACCCTACTGATATCATCGGAATCAGGGTCCAACCCTGCAGCGGTGAATAGGGGTTGGAGGAGGTTGAATAGAGGCGGTAGCCCAGATCGGCGGATCCGTTGTAGCTGCTGCCCGAGAAGTTGCCGTGTGCTGTGGCGGAATAACTATTGATGGCGATATTCCGTGTTTCGCTGTTGTCCATGTAGGTGTATGCGGCCATACCGTCGAGAAACCAATGGGCCCCGTGCAGGTCTGCGTAGACACCGGGCGTATAACCATCGACCGCACCGGTGGAGCCGAAGCTGTCCAGATTGATATCGCTATGATCGTAGTTGAAGAATGCGCCCACGGAGAGAAATTTGAAGAAGGCGTAATCGGCACCGAGGGTGGCATTTTCCGTTGTAATATTGGAACTGCCGATGGAACTGGTGTCGGCATAGCTGTCAAACTGCGCGGCTCCAGTGATAAAGGCACTCCATCGTTGGCCACCGCCGGCGGACGGACTGTACGGATTGGCGGCCGGATACGCCAGATACGACGGCAGACCGGCATCCAGTGTCACCATGCGGGATTGATCTCGCAGCATCTGATCCAGCGTCAGTGAACTGCCCCCCTGCTGCCCCGGATTGAGCATGGTGAAACCGGAACTGTCAAATCCGGTCGCACCCGCATCCAGATTGAGCAGATGACTGCTGATCGTCTGATCCAGATTGATTCCGTTCTGAATCGCCACCTGAGGAAAGGCCTGAAAATCAATCGGAGAGAGCAGGTCGAGTGTATAGGGAATCTGAGCCGAATACTGGCTGCCGATGGCGTTGATCAGCTGCAGGTACGCTGAAGACGGGTTCGATTGGCCGTTGTAGCCGTCGGTGGAATCGAGATATTGCGCAACGGCGGTCTGATTGGCCGTCAGGGCGAAGGGGACCAGAGACGGCATCTGTATGGTAAAGAGCAAATTAATATCGGATGGTGTAGCGGTTGTGGTGGCGAAAAGATCAATCGGATGCTGGGTGAAAGTGAGCGATGAGAAATTTCCAGTTAAGGTGCCTGCGGTCAGTACATTAAGAGAGGTACCATTGGCAGGCACGTACCCATTTTGCAGGGTGACGGTGATATTACCGTCGATTGCCGCGGTTCCGTTGATCGTGTAGTGATCGGATTGTCCGCTCTGAGGTCCACCCACACGGACAACCAGCGATCCCGACTGGCCCTCGGTGAGATTATTGGAGATCGTCAGATTGCCCGTGCCACCGGCAATTCCGAGCGTGCCGAAATCCTGCACGGCGGCGGTGCCGAAAGCCGCACCGGAATTCACCAGCAATGAGGCGCCGGGATTGATGGTTGTGCCGACCGTATTGGTATTGGCGCCCGTGAGGGTGAGTGTGCCGATAC
>JAJZNY010000286.1 GCA_021852245.1 Planctomycetota bacterium
AATCGGCCGCGCGACGCTGTAGGTTTTGAATCCCAGCGTCGCCATGGTGTAGCCGAGAATTTCCCAGTTGCCATAATGGCCGGTGAGCATGATGGCCCCGCGGTCCTCCATGGCCAGTTCAAGCACGCCGCGTACGCTCGGCTCCAGATGCACAAACCGATGCCAGCGCTGCAGATTGATCGTCCGTGTGGAAAACAGCACATCAATGACCAGTTCAAAAAAATGCTCAATCGACTGGCGGGCAATGATGCGAAGTTTCTCCGGCGGGGTATCAGGAAAAGAACGGGTGAGATTTTCCATCGCCCGGTCGCGATGCTTGCGGCTGATAAACCACCACCCCGATCCGGCGGCACGGGCGGTTCTTAAATTCGCGTTGACGGGAAACAAACCCAACAGCATGGAAACGCTTCGAGCCGATACCGCCACCAGATAGTCCAGAAAAGGATGTTTTTTCTTCATTCACCATCATCCGCCGCCGACACATTCCATATTATCCTGCACCCCTCGCAATGGCCACATCGTGGGGATTTTTATCCCGCCTCCGGCGCTTTGACATTCCCCCGTCAAATACCTAACATATACCTAACATAGGTAACGGGAGAATGTCACATGAATGACCCCATTCAATCGCTGATATCAGATTTGAATCTGCGCCGTGCGGAAGATATTCAGGTTGCTCAGTCCGCACCATCCGCCACCTCCACCCCCATATATTCGTCCGATCCCTTCGCTGAGCTTTCTATCGGGGGTGTGCACGAATTTTTCAGTGCGGGGCCGTCAATCGGTCATTGGTACCCGCCACTTACCCTTCTGGCATCCATGGCCTGCAGATTGGCGGCTCAAAAATATGTGCTCTGGGTCGGTCGCCGCTGTTGGCCGAATTGGTATTTTTTACAGGCAGCCGGAGGTATTGTTGATTCAGGCACGGCAGAAGGGATTTATTTTGATCCCCTTTCCGCCGAGCAGTGGCTTGATGGCATCGTGCAGGCTGCCCGATGTCGCTCGGTGTCCCTCATCGTGGCATCCACAACGGAAGATATTCCGCTTTCGGTCGGAAGGCGTCTTCAACTGGCGGCGGAAGCGGGGCAGACCCGCATCCTGTTGGCCCGGCCCATGAATCAATCTGCCGGTCGTTGCTGGGCTCTTACACGCTGGCATATCCGCCCCCGCCCGTCGGCTGTTCCTCAACCTCAATGGGATATTCATCTGGTTACCGCCAAAAAACGCTCGGCAAGGCCGGTGAATCAATGGACGGCATCATGGAATTACGAGGTGGTACATGGAGCGGGTTATATGCGTATATCTCCCGCATTGGGAAGTGGAACTCGCACGACGGCAGATCCGATCATCGCCGCGAAAGTCGGGTAAACGCCTCCCTGAACAGAGTCGACGTCGGTTCCCGCCGTTGATCATCGCGGCTGAGATCGATCAGCGCCGGTATGTGATGCGTTGCTGTCCGGCCGCAGCGGCTGCCGGTGTAGTGCCGGGCATGAACCTGGCTGAAGCGACGGCACTTTGTCCGCAGGCGGATATTCATCCCCGGCAGCCGGATGTGTATCAACAGGCGATCGAGAAGCTGGCCCGATGGGCCGGCCGATTTTCTCCGCGCGTCATGATTGATCCGACTCCGCACCATACGGATGACGCTTTTCCGACCGCTTCGCACGGATTATTCATTGACATATCCGGGACCGGGCATCTGCACGTCGGCTCCCGGCCTCCGGCAGATCGAATCCGCCGCGCACTGACCGAACTGGGATTTTCCACCCGTCTGGCGGAAGCTCACACCATCGGCGCCGCTTGGGCTCTGGCCCATTACGGCCCCTACGCTCCGACCTCTCCGGATCATGAATCGATAGCCGGGGTACTGGCTCATCTCCCTGTGGCGGCGTTGAGATTATCGCCGGAGATATGCCGCAGTCTGGCCTCGGTTGGTATAATGGAAATTAAATATTTAATTAATATACCACGGCCGGCGGTGGCGGATCGTTTCGGTCCGGAAGTGCTGCGGCGTCTGGATCAGGCTCTCGGGCGGGTGTATGAGAATATCGAACCGTTCAGAGATCGTCCGACATTTTCAGCCACCCGGCAATTTGAAGCTTCAATAGTTCAACTGGAAATGATTTTGGCCGCGCTGGAACAACTTATCCACGAACTCTCAGCACAGTTATCGCTTCAGTGGATGGGCGCCCGTGAACTGGAGGTGGTATTTCACCGGCCCTATCATCCGCCGAATATAAAAAAGATTTCATTGATGCGCCCCGTCTGCGAACCACGCCATTGGTGGGCGGTTATCCGTCCCTATGCGGAACGCATGCACCTCGGCGACGGCGTGCAGGCGATCACCCTCACGGCGGTACGAACCAGTCGCATCGGGCCTCAACAGACACCCATGATCCATACGGATTCCGCCCGTACTGATACCCATCAACTTCGCGAACTTCTGGATCGGCTTATCAATAAATGGGGCGGCCGATGCCTTCTCCGATCAGCGCCGACGGCATCGCATATTCCGGAATGTGCCGCGCGCCGGGAGCCGATAAAGGCTTCCGCGTTCGATCATGCCGGGATGCCTGCATGGGAATGGCCGCCGCTGGACCGCCCATCCATTCTGCTGGATCAGCCGGAGATCGCACAATGTGTCGCCCTGCAGCCGGAATCGCCGCCGTACCGCATTGAATGGCGCGGCGCCAATTATCCGGTCATCAGCCGGGTCGGGCCGGAACGCATCGTCACCCAACGTACACTTTCACACTGCCAGACCCGTGACTACTTCAAGCTGCAACTGCCGGACGGCCGCTGGCTGTGGGTCTACCACCGGCTGGAAGATGACCGCTGGTTTGTACATGGAATCTGGGGTTGACCATGCCGGAATCCCCTCTGCCGCGGTGCAAACCGCAGATCAGCCCCGTTTCCGTCCGCCTGGCCGCCGGTCCCTATGCGGAACTGCAGGTGGTTAGTAATTTTTCATTTCTTCGCGGTGCCAGTCATCCGGAGGAGATCATCAGTCGTGCCGTCGAAGTCGGCCTCCATGCCGTTGCGCTGACCGACATCCAGACGCTCGCCGGCGTGGTCAGGGCCCACTGCGCTGCCCGCGAACTGGGCATACCCCTGATCGTTGGTACGCATCTTGAGCTTCAAACCTCTCTTGCCGCTTTCCCGCCGGACAGCTCGCCGACGGTGGAAGCTCCTCCGGTTTCCGTTCTGGTATATCCTTTTTCCCTGCGGGGCTACGGGGATCTCTGTCAGTTGCTGACGTACGGCAAACGCCGTGCTCCCAAGGGAAAATGCTTTTTAACTCTCGATGATCTCATCGCACTGAGTTCCGATCTTCTCGCCGTTGTGGTTCCTCCGCCGATCCCCACGGAATCCTTCGTCGACATCTTGCATCGGCTCAAAGCGGTATTTGATGACGATCGCCTGTCATTGGCACTGAGCCGCTGCTACGATCCTCACGATGCGTATCGGGAGGGCATTATTCGGCGCTGGTCGGATCAACTGCATATCCCCACGGCGGCGGTCAATGATGTTCATTACCATCTGCCGTACCGTCAGGCCCTGCAGGATATTTTAACCTGCACGCGATTGGGCATGGAGCGGTCGCAGGCGGGATTTCATCTTTTTGCCAATGCCCAGCGCCACATCAAGGGGCCCGCAGAAATGCTGCGGCTTTTCGCGGACATACCCGAAGCGGTTTACCGTACGGTGGAAATAGCGGATCGTGCCCGGGCCTTTTCGCTGGATCAGATCAAATATCAATACCCATCCGAACTCTGCCCCGCCGGTAAAACCATGATGAGTCACCTGATCG
>JAJZNY010000354.1 GCA_021852245.1 Planctomycetota bacterium
CCGGAATGTGTTGCCAATAAGACGGGAAGCCATAGCGACCATGCACGAATGTAAAATTATCGTCCGCGTTCGATACGTTGAATGCGATCCGATGGGATATCTGCATCACTCGCATTACCTGCCCTACTTGGAAATGGGCCGGACGGAACTGCTGCGGCAATCCGGTGCCGACTACCGCACGCTTGAAAGCGAAGGCTTTTTCTTCGTGGTCACCAAACTGGCCATTGCGTTCAAACGCCCGGCACGCTACGACGATGAGCTTGAAATTGTCACGCGAATCGTACGCAAAACGCATGTCCGTATTGATCATGAATATGAGATTTTCAATCTTCAATCCAAAATATTGATCTCCACGGCTTCCACGACGATTGCCTGCGTGAATCGTGCGGGAGAGTTGATTCCCATCCCCGAGACCCCTGCCATTGCGCCGGTTCCACAGCCGGAGCGATGAGCCATGTCGCAACCCACTGCACTGGAACCGTCGCATGAGCCACGCGCCCGCGACCAAAAGCAACCCTTTGATCTGATGATCATCGGTTCGGGCGCGGCGGGAATGATGGCCGCGGTGGCAGCGGCGGAGCGACTCCGGCAACTCGCCACGCCTGCCGCCACCATCGCCATTTTGGAGAAAAACAACCGACCGGGCATCAAGGTGCTGGTGTGCGGCGGTGGACGGTGCAATCTCACCAACGCCGGGAGCCTGGATTTTCTCATCACACAATTCGGACGCAACGGACGCTTTCTCACCCCCGCCCTGCAGCGGCTGGACAATACGGCTTTACGCCATTGGTTTGCAAGCCGCGGCGTGCCGACGCATGAAGAACATGACGGCAAGATTTATCCCGATTCCAATCAGGCCGCGTCCATCGTCAACACGCTGGTGCAGGCCATGCATCATGCCGGAGTTCAAATTCTCTCAGCGTGCCCGGCGACAGCCGTTGCGCGCGATGAGAGCGGATTTCTGGTGCAGACTGCGGGCGGGATGATGCGAAGCGTCAATCTGCTGATCTGCTGCGGTGGGCAGAGCTATACGCGGATGGGCACCACCGGCGACGGGTATCAGTTCGCGGCGGCATTGGGTCACCAGATCATCACGCCCCGGCCGGCCGTGGTGCCGCTGCTGGTCAAAGAAGCCTGGGTGACGGAATTACAGGGTCTTGCGGTGCGGGACGTCAAGGTTGCCATCGAGGCGCCGGGGCCGCTACCAAGACTGGCCACGGGAAAGCCCGCCCCGAGCATCAACGATATGCTCTTCACGCATTTCGGCCTGTCCGGACCCGCAGTATTGAATTTATCTGAAATTGTCGCCGAACTTCTCGAAAAATTCCCCACGGTCAGCCTCAAGGTTGATTTTTCCCATCGCATCAGTGGAGACGAATGGCGAAACACATTTGCCCACTGGCGGCAAACCTGCGGCAAAAAACTGCTTAAAACGCTTTTGAGTGAGGTGTTCCCTGTTCGCCTCGCCGAAATGTTCCTCCGCCTTTCAGGAGCGCCAGACGATACGCTCTGCAGCGGCGTAACTTCGGCACAAACGCATCGGCTTATTGAGTGCATAAAAAACACGCGATTTGAGGTTTTCGCCACCCGCGGCTTTAAGGAGGCAATGGTGACGGCCGGGGGCGTGCGACTGGATGAAGTCGATCCCCGCACCATGGAATCGCGCGTGTGCAGAAACCTGTTTCTGGCCGGGGAAGTGCTTGACCTGACCGGCCCGAGCGGCGGTTATAATCTGCAGTTGGCTTTTTCGACCGGTTATCTCGCCGGCGAATCCATTGCCGACCGAATCATCGAGCAGCGAGAGGAGTCCGCTTGATCCCCGACCGTCGTCATATCCAGACCGAGCAGGCGAATCCACTTTCTGCGAATCTGGATCAGTTGTCCACCGTGGAGGCGCTTTTGCTGCTTGACGCCGAGAACGCGCTGGCTCTCAAAGCCGTCGAGGAGGCCCGCGAATCCATCGCCCGTGCAGTTGATTGGGCGGCGGATGCACTGCGGCGCGGGGGTCGAATCATATATGTGGGAGCGGGAACCAGTGGGCGGCTTGCGGTGCTGGATGCGGCGGAGTGTCCGCCGACATTTTCAATTCGCCCGGAGCAGGTTGTTGCGATTATTGCCGGTGGCGACGCGGCCCTGCGCCGCTCCATTGAAGGGGCGGAAGACGACCGACGCGCTGGTGCAGCCGCCATCTCCGAATTGGCGGTCGGCCTGCAGGATTTTGTCGTCGGCATTGCGGCCGGCGGCACAACGCCATTTGTGCATGGCGCTCTTGATCGGGCGCGGGAAGCCGGAGCGAGGACCGCCTTGATGCTCTGCACCGACCCGGCAGCGATTTCCACCACGGCGGAACTGATCATCTATCTGCCTACCGGACCGGAGGTGATCACCGGCTCGACCCGCATGAAGGCCGGCACCGCGACCAAGCTTGCCCTGAATGCGATCAGCACGCTGGCGATGGTGCGGATCGGGAAGGTGTTTGGAAATATCATGGTGGACGTCGATGCGGGGAAAAATACCAAATTATGGGATCGGGCCGCCCGAATGATTGAATCGCTTACATTACGCAATCGGGCCGATTCGCTCGCGCTACTTCAGGAGGCGGAGGGAAAAGTAAAACGAGCTTTGGTGATGCATCATCATCGCATCTCCGCTGCGGAGGCCGACGCCCGACTGGCGGCGAATAACGGACATCTGCGTGGATTAATTCCGGAACCGCCTGCACGATAAGCTTCGTCCTTTTACTTCAGGGTACGCAACTGAACGCTGCGCGCGGACGATAGCACACCGCCGCCCCACACACATGGCGGAATCTCGGATAAAATCGATGTATGAATGAGGTGACGCTAACAGCGGAAGAAACAGTACCGATCTTGGATTTTGGATCGCAGTATGTCCAGCTTATCGCCCGGCGGGTGCGTGAAGCGGGGGTTCGAGCTTTATTGGTTTATCCCGCCACACCGGCAGCCGAATTGAAGAAGCTCAATCCTGTCGGGCTGATTCTCTCCGGCGGGCCGTCGAGCGTGTATCAGGCCGATGCGCCGCGATGTGATCCGGAAATATTTAATCTGGGCGTGCCGATTCTCGGCATCTGCTACGGAATGCAGATGGCCGCAGAATTACTCGGTGGAAAGGTAAAGAAAGGGACGGCGGGGGAATATGGATCGGCGAAACTGACCATCGCGGGCACCCCCGAAGCGGCCGAATTATTTTCAGGTGTCCCATCAAGCACCAGTGTCTGGATGAGTCATGGAGATCAGGTTTATTCGCCGGGCGATGAGTTTCTACCGCTGGCGGGCACGCACGACTGTCCGCTGGCGGCGATGCGACATCGGACACGTCCTTTTTTCGGCGTGCAGTTTCATCCCGAGGTTACACACACTCCGCACGGCGGCAAAATCCTCGAAAATTTTCTGTACCGCGTATGCAAAGCCGCCGGTACATGGCGAATGGGCAATTTTATGGAAATCAGCACTGAAGCCATTCGCCGTCAGGTGGGTAAAGGACGAGTCATCTGCGGACTTTCCGGCGGAGTTGATTCCGCAGTGGCGGCGGCACTGATTCACCGGGCCATCGGAGATCAGCTCACGTGCATTTTCGTGGACAACGGGCTGCTGCGTAAAAATGAGCGGCAGAATGTGGAGTCAACCTTCCGCGATCACTTTCATATTGATCTGCGGGTGATTGATGCTGAGGCGGAGTTTCTTTCGGCACTTAAGGGCGTCACCGAGCCGCAGGCGAAGCGAAAAATCATTGGCAAGGCGTTTATTGATGTTTTCAAACGCGAAGCCAGATCCATTTCAGACGCCCGCT
>JAJZNY010000041.1 GCA_021852245.1 Planctomycetota bacterium
CCGCACCTATCACGAGAACCCATTCATCTTTTTTCACCTGCGCCCGCTCGACGGCATGAGCGCCGATTCCCAGTGTCTCGACCAGCGCAAGTTGATCGAGTGACAATTTTGAGGAAGGATGGAGTTTGCGGGCCGGCACGATCAGGCTCCTGCACATACCGCCATCCACATGTACCCCGAGCACCTTAAGTTGGGTGCAGCAGTTGGTTTTGCCGTTCCGGCAGGCGATACACGCGCCACAATTCAGATACGGCTCAACGGCGCAACGGTCTCCGACGGCAATCCCGTTAACTCCGGCCCCCACCGCCATCACCTCGACGCCGAGTTCATGTCCCAGGACACGCGGATAGGTAAAAAAGGGTTGCCTGCCGCGGAAGGCGTGGTAATCGGTGCCGCAGACGCCGATACGCGCGATGCGCACCAGCGCCTCACCGGGACCGGGAGACGCGGGTTCCGGGCGATCGATGAGTTCAAATACCCCGGGTTTATTTAGAATTACCGTCTGCATGATCAGTCATTATTCTCCGTAAGACCGGATGGCCAAGTCTGATTCCGGATGGGAGCCAAAATTTCCTGCACGCCGCGAAGCAGTTCTCCATCTACCGGACTCTGAGCCCAGGTGACGTTGCGACGGAAATTTTCCGGGTTGGCCGTGCCGACGATCGTTGTGGCAATGCGATTTTCCGCGACGGCGAAACTGATGGCGAGCTGAGCGATATCCGCACCGCGACTGCGGCAGAATTCGGCGGCCCGGGCGCAGGTTTTGCGGATGATTGGCGGAGCGGGGTGCCAGTCGGGCGCCCCCCGATCCGTCAGAAGCCCCATCGCGACCGGCGCAGCACTCATGATGCCGATGCCATCGGCTTGAAACTGGGGAATGATGCTGGTCAGCGAAGTGTCAAAAAGGGTATACCGACAGTAGGAGAGGATCGTATCGATCTTTGCCTGCGCGGCGATGGTGGTAAATATCCTCAGCGGCAAGCCGGTGATGCCGATGAAACGCACTTTTCCGGATCGGCGAAGCGCCTCAAGCGCGGGTAATGTTTCGTTAATGATGATATTCAGCGGGACAAATTCAATGTCGTGGCATTGAATAATGTCAATATATCCACACTTCATCCGGTTAAGACTCTCATCGACGCTTGCGGTCACCCTGCGGGCCGAAAAATCAAATTCCCGATCCCCGTACCGCCCCACCTTCGTTGCCATGATGTAGCGGCTGCGAACATCCTTGAGCGCTTCGCCCAGCATGGATTCCGCTTTTGTGAGCCCGTAATAAGGGGATACATCGATGAGATTTACTCCAAGATCCAGAGCGGTGTGAACCGTTTTTATGCAGTCTTCACGGGTCACGGAATGAAAGACGCCGCCGAGAGATGAAGCGCCAAAACTCAGGACAGAAACCTGCAGGCCCGTATTACCCAGTGGTCTGTATTGCATGCGAATGTCACCTCACTATTTTGCCCAGCAATCTATCCACGCTCTACCCGGAAGTTTACGCAAACTCTGCAAGGATGTACAGATCGGGTATCCATGGTTCAAAGAGGTCAACAGCGCGACTCTCGACTCGGTCGTGCTTCTGCAACCAACCGCAAATAACTGGCCAGCCATGCAGCCAAATAATGTGCGCAGTATTTGGTCCGGATTCAATCGGACGGCGCGAGGTACTCCGTCGCCCTTGATCAATTTACGGCCGGCGGGTATCAGTGTCGGCAGCGACGGGACTCCGTCTGCGATGGCGTGCTTTCGAAAGCGAGGTTTGGAGTTATGCGGACAATCATTGACACTCATCAACATTTCTGGAAATTTAACCCGGCTGAATATGGATGGATCGGTCCTGATCAGGATGTGCTACGACGGGATTTTCTCCCTCCGGATCTGGAACCGATTATTCGATCCTCAGGAGTTACAGGTGTTGTCAGCGTTCAGGCTCGGCAGAAGCTCGAGGAAACGCACTGGCTGCTGGAGCTGGCCGCCACCTACCATTTTATAAAAGGGGTTGTAGGGTGGGTTCCACTGATTTCCGGAGAATTATTGAAAACCCTGGAGGGGCTGGCGACAAATACCCGGCTCAAAGGCGTGCGCCACGTGTTGCACGATGAGCCGGACGATGACTACATGCTGCGGGATGATTTTAATCGCGGCATCGCTGTGCTTCATCGCTTCAATCTGGTCTACGATATTTTAATATTCGAGCGTCATCTGCCGCAGACTATTGAATTTGTCGACCGCCATCCCCGCCAGATATTCGTGGTGGACCATATCGCCAAACCGCGAATCGCCGCCGGTATCCTTGAACCGTGGCGGAAGAATATCCGTGAATTGGCCGCGAGACCGAATGTCTACTGCAAACTTTCGGGCGCCGTAACCGAAGCGGATCATCGATTGTGGCGGGATGCCGACCTGCGGCCGTACGTGGATGTTGTATTGGAGTGCTTCGGCCCGCAGAGGTTAATGTTCGGAACGGACTGGCCGGTTTGCCTGCTTGCCAGTCAATACGCTCGCTGGGTGAAAACCGTTGAGACGATGATCGGAAATCTAAGTGACGATGAGCGCGATGCCATCTGGAGCGGAACGGCGGTGAAGGTGTACGGGTTGGAGAAATAGGTACACACTCAAACCGTTTCGAGCGACGGAAGTCCGCCCCCCACGGCCGCCACGAACTGGCGCTAATTCACGGTCCTTACCACACCGATGGTTAAGAGCAGGTTGCCGAAGATGCGCTGTTCCGCTGTCGCAATCGTCAGGCAGACATCGGGGGAAGAGGCTTGCTGGTAAAATTTCAACCGGTCGACCCGCTGCAATTTCATCGGAGGGGCACTCGGATTCTGTTGACTGATGATCTCAACAAAATTTTTGAAAATATCGGGGTCTTTTTTTACGGCGTACGGTCCTGTTTTGGAAGGTTCCATGACCGCTGCCGACTCAATTTGCACTGCGGTTACGATGGTTTCAAGCACATCGGTAACGGAGACCAGCCCTGGCCGCAGATTCAGGCAAACAAGATCCGCCTTGGGGCCAAGGCGAGTCGAAAAAGGATAATTTCCATCCGCGATGAGAATTTTACTTCCGTGACCTGCCTTCCCAAGGGAACTGAGAATCTGTGGATGAAGAAGGGAGAATTTCAGCATTTTTTATCTCACTGACTGCTAACACATCTCTCGGCAGACCCACGGACATCCGGCGGTCAGTATCGAAAGCCAACGCCGTTATGATGGCCGGAGAACGGGGAATCGGCAAGAGAATCTGCTGTCCGTTTGGCGGCCCCCCTGACTGAACTTGACTTCTTTCTTAAGGATCGACCAGACCTCTTGAATCGTATGAGCTCCAGCAGAGACAGAATACGGAAGTGCCGCCCGCGCCAAAGTGGCGATCATCAGGTGCGAAGCGCTTCAAAAAAACATCTCGCGCAAGTTGATACCGCGCATGTAAGTTAGTACTATATATGGTTCGCGATTCTTTGTTGGAGTCGCATGGGCGGAGCGGTGGTTTACAAGCCGAGGGCACGCCTCACACACGGAGGTTATACGTTGACTTCTACCGGAAAGCTTGGCCTAAGGCCCGGCAAAATGGGTCTTTACGATCCAGAATTTGAACACGACAGTTGCGGTGTTGGTTTTATTGCTCATATCAAGGGCAAGGCGAGCCACGACATTGTGATCAACGCACTCACGATGCTGGAGCATATGGAACATCGCGGGGCGTGCGGATGTGAGGAAAATACCGGGGATGGGGCCGGCATTTTGACGGCCATGCCGCACAAATTTCTGGCCAAAATTGCATCCCGTGATGCAGGATTCAAATT
>JAJZNY010000107.1 GCA_021852245.1 Planctomycetota bacterium
TCCTCTCTCCGGCTGGCTGGCGGCGTGGCGCGTGCACCTTCGTCATGAATTCCTCCGTGCATCGGGTACCCATCGCCTTGCAGGTAATGAAATGGTCGCCCTGCTGCTGGGATTTCGTGACCCGTCGATTGTGCAGATCGAACGCGATTTTTCCCGCTGTGGAGCGGCGCATCTCCTGGCACTCTCCGGTCTGCACGTCGCGCTGATCGCCGAGGTGATCTGGCTCATACTCCGATGGCCGATTCGTTCACCGCGTGTGCGGGCCGCACTCACCTTGATTCTGGTGATCCTGTACATGCTGGCCACCCCATGCGGGCCGCCGGTGGTGCGGGCGGCGCTCGGCACGGCGCTGGTGCTGCTGACCATGCTCGCGGGGCGACCGGTGCGCATGGGAAATATCCTCGGACTCACCGCATTGGTGGTGCTGCTTTGGCGGCCCGCCGAACTCTTCGACGCATCCTTCCAACTCAGCTTTCTCGTGACGTGGATGCTCATCGTCATGGCCCCGCGGGTGTACACCGCCGTTTTCGGCCGATGGCTGGCCCGCCTCACCGATTTCGCCAACGCCTCGCAGAAGCATCTGGATCGGCTCAAGCTCCGCCTGGCGACATTCATCGCCGTCATGCTGACGGCCAATTTCATCGGCACGCTCGTCTCGCTGCCGCTGGTGATGTTCCATTACCATCAGATTACGCCATGGGGCGTGGTGACCGGCCTGCTGCTGTTTCCCGTAGTCGTCGTCGCCCTGATCAGTGGCCTGCTGCAATTGATCTGCTCGGTTGCCGCGCCCGGCGTCGCCGGTCTTGTCGGTACGATCGCGGCTCCCTGTGCGCAGTTCATGGCATGGATGGTGCATGATTTGGCCCGGCTACCGCTGAGCCAGATGGTCGTACGGGCCCCATCCGCCGGCTGGATCGCGGCCTTTTATCTCGTGCTGGCGGCGTGGATGCTCCGCCATCATCTGCGAATCCATCGTCGTGCCATCGCGGCGGCGGGTGTGGTATTGACGGTCGGCTTTCCGCTGGCGGCCCTGGCTGAAAACCGCGGACCGGCCGTCAGGATGGAAATATTAAGTCTCAGCAGTGGCAACGCCGTGCTGCTGGAAACCGGGCACAACTGGCTCACCCGCCGGGCCTATCTGATCGACGCCGGCACCGCCGGTTCGGCCCAGGTGTGCAGCCGCAATATCCGCGCGGTACTTAAGGATCGCGGTATCGCCGATCTGGCGGATATTTATCTTACCCAGATTGATTCGCTCCACGCAGCCGGGGCCCTGCCGCTGCACGCCCGCTATCCCGAAGCAGCCCTGTGGATGAACGCACGGGACTTAAGCGGCACAGGTCGGCCCGTTTCCGTAACACGCTTTTTGCGGCAGCTGGGCTCTCCAGCGGCTCTTCATCCGCTCACAGCAGGGCAGAAATTCGCCATCGGAGCGCGGGGGCATTTACAGGTCATTTGGCCGACGCAAAAAGGTGCCGTGCTTCGCAAATATCGCGGTGATGTGCTGCTGCTTTCAGCAGCGGGCGGGCGTGTTTTGCTGATGTGCCGCACGCAGGCGGTACCGGCCGTCATCAGGAGCGTGGAAAAAAAACTCGGTGGACGGCGCCTGACCGGCATCATACTGATCGGTGCCGGCAACCTGCATGCAGCCGCTGCCCGCAGGCTTTCAGAGCTTCACCCCGCGTTTGTTATCTGCACCGGCGAAACACGGGCGGCCCGCATCGCCGATAGGGCGGCCTGGAGGGGATTGCCCGTGCGCTATCTCTCCACCTCGCGCGACGGCGCGGTGAGCATCCGTCTCGGTTTGCACGGTTTTCACATCACCGCTTGGCTGACCGCGGCAGCAGGCCATCCGGGGCCGTAGCCGGGCCGCCGGATTACGCTGCGGCCAAAGGCGGTTATATTGACGGCGGCAGAGCCTTTTCATGGGAGTGTCCAACATGGTTGAACTGGAAAAATTAATACGCGACATACCCGATTTCCCCAAACCCGGAATCGTCTTCAAGGATATTACGCCGCTGCTGGCCGATCCCAAGGGACTGGCGATGGCCATCGAGATGCTGGCCAATCCATTCCGCGGCCGGGGCATTGAACTCGTGGTCGGAGCGGAATCCCGCGGCTTCATTTTTGGAATTGCCGTGGCTCAGGCCCTTTCATGCGGTTTTGTCCCGGTGCGAAAGCCGGGCAAATTGCCCCATCGGAAAATCGCAGCAACCTATGATCTGGAATATGGCCGCGATACCGTTGAAATCCATGCGGATGCTCTCCGGCCGGGGCAGAAGGTGCTCATGGTGGATGATTTGCTGGCGACGGGGGGGACCATGGGAGCGTGCTGCAAGCTGGTGGAGGAATTGGGCGGCCAAATCGCAGGTATCGCGGTGTTGATTGAACTGGCATTTCTTTCCGGCGCGGGGCTTCTGTCGCGCTACAACGTACACAGTGTGATTCGGTACGACTGAAAACCGTCGGCGGATGATGAATGATGAATACGTTCCCCCGCCCCGACCCCAAGTTTGCATCGGCGCCGGTTAATGCGTCGCCGCGGGTACAGGCGGCTTGTGATCCTTCATCGACCAGACATGCATCGGCTTGCCGTCCAGTGAAACGCTTTTCGTTGCCGTTTCTGGAAGCGGATGTTTGCTGTGGCCGGTCGTCAGATACGTCATAAAGCCGCGCGGCCCGTATCGCGTAATCAGCAGCGTCCAAGCGTCCTGCTCGTGATTGTGGCCGCAATGGCCATAGAGACGCAATCCCATCGCGACATTGCTTCCTTCGCGGTTTAGCGGCGATATGGTGAGTTCCGCGTCGTCATAACCCAGCGCTCGGTCACGAAATACCGGCCGAAATACCTCGCTCGTATAGTCCAGCAGTTCTCGGAAGGTGTGCATGTGGTGCACATCATCATCGAAGTGTTTTGGCTTAAGCACCTCAACGGCCGGGTTGAGTTCCAGGTGCGGCAGATAACCAACGGCGGCCTCAAGTTGAAGCCGGAACTGGCCGAACCAATGCTGGTAGGAGGTGGACATGATGTGAGCGTCTTTAGGATGCGTGGTACGGCCGCACTTATGACACCGGACATGGGCGCGTTGAATTTTGCTTACCAAGGCGGATAGCCCATGCGGTGCGTCAATGTGCGTCGCACATGTCGGACACATAAGGGGCTTGTCACTCATGGGATACTCCTTTTTGCCGAGAGTCCCGCGAAAAACCTTGTTCTGCTACGCCTGATGAGCGCCGTAGACCAGCGCTTGATCTGCTCATCGATAACAATAACCCCTTGGTGATCCGATTGCAAGCGATTTTCCGCCGAAATTGCTGATTTTTCACATGCGCAGAGGTTTTGCCCGGTTATAGGCTCACAGGCGAGAGTAACTCAGGGCAATCGCATACTCGAATCAGGTGGAGATAAGGCGTAGGAGATAGTTTTTGTCCCAGCCGGCGATGAAGCGTTTACCACGGATGCTCGCCTTGATCGCTTTTCGCGCTTCAGTAGATTCAATGGCAATCGGTTCAGGCGCGAATAGTTCTCCGCCGAATGATCCACCCGTATCCGGCTCCGGTCTTCGCTGAAGGTCACATCCAACTACCAGTGCAGATGATTCTCCACCGGCCACTGGCCTCGGATATACCCCGCCAGTTCTGCCGCCGTAGTTTTCGGAAGGCTCGTGATATAAAAACATCGCTGTACGCTGGGCTTGCCCGTAAATTCGCCATAGTCCTCCCTATGGCGTTCCACCAGGATCAGCCCTTTGATCGTAAAGCCGTTGTGCGTGGCGGCTTTCCGGGCG
>JAJZNY010000481.1 GCA_021852245.1 Planctomycetota bacterium
ACCTTCGCTCGTATGGCGATGAACGATGAAGAGACGGTCGCACTGATTGCCGGCGGCCATACGTTTGGCAAATCCCACGGTGCCGGGCCGGTATCGCATGTGGGCCCCGAGCCGGAGGCGGCTCCGCTGGAGGAGATGGGGCTTGGATGGCGAAGTTCCTTCGGGACGGGCCGGGGCGGCGACACCATCGGCGGCGGGCCGGAAGTCACGTGGACCAACAAGCCGACCCAATGGAGCAACAATTTCTTCGAGACACTTTTCGGTTACGAGTGGGAACTGACCAAAAGCCCGGCGGGGGCTTATCAGTGGACGGCGAAAAATGGTGCCGGCGCAGGAACGGTGCCCGACGCGCATGATCCGAACAAGCGTCACGCCCCCACCATGCTGACGACTGATCTGTCGCTGCGATTTGACCCGGCGTATGAAAAGATCTCGCGATATTATTATGAACATCCGGATCGATTCGCCGATGCATTTGCCCGGGCGTGGTTCAAGCTCACCCACCGGGACATGGGGCCCCGGTCGCGATACCTGGGGCCTGAAGTTCCGAAGGAGGAATTGATCTGGCAGGACCCCATTCCTGCGGTTAAGCACAAACTCATCGATACCGGCGATATTGCGTCGCTCAAGACGCGGATTATTAAATCGGGCCTTTCGGTTTCGGAACTGGTGTATACGGCGTGGTCGTCGGCAGCGACATTCCGCGGCAGCGATAAACGCGGCGGGGCCAATGGGGCGCGCATCCGGCTTGCCCCGCAGAAAGACTGGGAAGTGAATGAACCGGCACAGCTTAAGCGCGTGCTTGGCATTTTGGAAACCATTCAGAAGGAATTTAACGCCGCCGCACAGGGGGGAAAGCAGGTATCGCTGGCAGATCTGATCGTGCTGGCGGGCAACGCCGCTGTTGAGCAGGCGGCCAAACTCGGCGGTGTGACGATCAGCATCCCGTTTTATCCCGGCCGCACCGACGCCTCGCAGGAACAGACGGATGTGGATTCTTTTGCGGTGCTGGAACCGATGGCGGATGGTTTCCGTAATTATGCCCGCGGTCGCAGCAGTTCCGTGGCGGAGGTGCTGCTCATTGACCGGGCACAGCTTCTGACGCTCACGCCGCCGGAAATGACCGTGCTGATCGGCGGGATGCGAATGCTCAACGCCAATTTCGGCCGCTGCCGGCATGGGGTTCTGACCGAGCACCCCGGCGTCCTGAGCAATGATTTTTTTGTTAATCTGCTCGATATGAATACCAAGTGGGCACCGATGGCCGGTACGGAGAGTGTATTTGAGGGAAGCGACCGCAAGACGGGCAGGCTTCGATGGACCGCAAGCCGGGTGGATATGCTCTTCGGATCGCATTCCGAGCTGCGGGCACTGGCGGAAGTTTACGCATCGGCCGACGCGCGGGAAAAATTTGTCGCCGATTTTGCCGCCGCGTGGACCAAGGTGATGAATCTGGATCGCTTCGATCTGCGATGACCGGGCACGATGGGCCGGGGCATATCGGCACCCGTGCCAATCGCCCTGTGATGCCGGCCGCATCAATGCGGTATGGGCCCATCGAGACCGTGATGGGGACTGGCGGCGGGAAGCGTAACGTTGATTTTGCGATACTTCCCGTCGGTATGCACGTGAATGCCTCCCAACTGCGGCAGATATTGCCACGGGTTCGGTATGTCGCGCGGGTTGCCGCGCCAGCGCGTCATCACCTTTCCCATGTTGCTTACCTTGCTCCATGCGGCGTGATAGCGCTGAAAGTACCAGACGGCCACACGAAAGATGATCGATCCCGGGCGGCCGGTTACAAAGGCCCCGGTGTGAATCTGCTCCACCACGACGGTAGCGTAATTGTGGCTCGCGGCGATCCAGAGCGGTCGATTGTAATTGGTGAAGCGGGGAATCTTTTCAATAAAATTAACGATCTGGTGGATATCGCCGGGTTGTGCTGCCGGCCCCGGGATCACGGGCCGTTCATAGCGCATGTTCACGCCTTCCCATCGGCCGTGGCGGGTTATCAGAATCAGATCATACGTATGGCCGGCCGGGACATTCGGGATGGAAAATCGCCCGGATTGCGCATGATATTGTCCCGGAAATACCCACGCCGTTGCTATTCCGCGACTTACCTTCAGGACATTGGCGCGATTGCGGTCGACCGCCTCGATGGCGGTCACATGGACGGACGCCGGGCACCGGATGATGCCGCGAAGCGTGACGGGGGGATCGGCTGGAGCGGCGGCCCGCAGACCCCCGACCGCGGTGATCGAAAGTGCGGCGGCGAGGATGGCATTGAATCGCCATGATCGCAAGCTTCCGTTTCCCATGCCAAGACTGATTCTCATGGCAACACTCCGTCAAAGCACCGGGCGGGCAGACCGCGGTCCGGATAGTGGGAATTATTTGGTTGGTTTGCGCGTGCGTTCCAGCCAGCCGGTATCCACACGGGCGTTGATAAAGTCCTTATCGCGCATGATCTGCCGGTGCAGAGAGATCGTGGTTTTGATCGGCCCGGCCCGAAATTCATCGAGTGCCCGCCGCATGGTGCTGATGGCGGCGGCACGGGTGGGTCGGTGCACAATTAATTTGCCGATCATGGAATCATAATTGGGGCCGACGCGGTAATTCTGGTACGCGTGGGAATCGAATCGAACGCCCGGGCCGCCGGGAGGAACGAATTCATCCAGATTGCCGGGGCATGGCGCGAAATTCCGGTCGGGATCTTCCGCATTGATGCGGCATTCAATCGCGGCACCGTTGAGCTTGATATCATCCTGCGAAAGGGTGAGCTTTTCTCCTGAGGCGATACGAAGCTGCCAATGAATTAAATCCTGGCCGGTGACCAGTTCCGTCACAGGATGTTCAACCTGAATGCGGGTATTGACCTCAAGGAAATAAAAGTGGTTCTGTTTATCCACAATGAATTCCACGGTAGCGGCAGAATAATAGCCTGCGGCCTTGGCGAGGCGCACGGCCGATTCACAGAGTTCCCGGCGGGTTTCTTCATCGATCACTGGGCACGGAGATTCCTCGATGAGTTTCTGATGTCTCCGCTGGACGGTGCAATCACGTTCAAAAAGATGAACCACATGACCGTGCTTATCACCGAGAATCTGAACTTCAACATGTCGCGGTTCTTCGTGATATTTTTCAATAAAGACGGTGGAATCTTTGAACGCGGCCTCGGCTTCCGACTGGGCCGCCTTGAGCGAGCTTTTCAGGCTGATGTCATTGTGGGCCACACGCATGCCGCGCCCGCCGCCTCCGGCCGAAGCCTTGATGATGACGGGATAACCGATGCGCTGGGCCACATCGACGGCCTGTTTTTCGGTGGTGACGGGGCCGTCGCTGCCGGGGGTCAGGGGCACCTTGCATTTTTTGGCCAGTTCCTTGGAGGCGAGTTTGGCGCCGAGCATCTTCATCGATTCCACGGAGGGGCCGATGAATTCAATTTTGCAACTGCGGCAGATTTCCGCGAAGTGGGCATTTTCGGAAAGAAAACCGTAACCGGGGTGAATGGCCTGTACATCGGCGATTTCGGCGGCGGAAATAATACGCGGGATATTGAGATAACTTTCAGCCGCCGGCGCTGCACCGATGCAGATGGCTTCATCGGCCAGTTTTACATAGTGGGCGTCGCGATCCGCTTCAGAAAATACCGCCACCGATTCAACGCCCAATTCTCTGCATGCGCGGATAATCCGCAGCGCTATCTCACCGCGATTGGCTATCAGAATTCTGGAAAACATCATCACCTTTCAGCATCAGCCGGAGAGCGTTATCGGCACGC
>JAJZNY010000319.1 GCA_021852245.1 Planctomycetota bacterium
GAATATCGGCGTGGTGCTGCCGCGGCAGGATTATCTGCGTCAGGTGAGGGACTTGTGCCGGGCGAACGGAGCATTATTAATTTTTGACGAAGTGATGACGGGGTTTCGCGTCAGCTTCAGCGGGGCACAGGGGCTTTTCGGGGTGATGCCGGATATCACATGTCTGGGGAAGGTCATCGGTGGCGGCCTGCCGACAGGGGCTTATGGCGGGTCGAAAGCGCTCATGAATCATATTTCTCCGGCGGGGCCGATCTATCAGGCGGGTACATTGTCGGGCAACCCGCTGGCGATGGCGGCCGGTCTGGCGACTCTGCAATATCTGAATCCGGATGATCCGTATGCATCGCTGGCGCTGCTGGGACGGCGATTGGAGGAGGGGCTGACGGCCGCGGCGAAAGAGGCGGGTGTGGCAATCAAGACGGCCCGCAGCGGCAGCATGTTCACGCCGTTTTTTGTGCCGCACGGCGGGGATACCGACACTCCGATTGCCCATTATTCCGATGCCTTGAAATGTGATACACGGGCGTATGCGGTTTTCTTCAAGTCGATGCTGGAGCAGGGCGTGATGCTGCCGCCGTCTCAATTTGAGGCGTGGTTTATCAGTGCGGCGCATACGATGGACGATATTGAGGCGACGATCAGCAAGGCGAAAATTGCCTTTGAACGCTGCGCAGCGGAGGCAGCGTGAGGTTTTCTGCGCCGCAGCGGGCCTGCGGATCTCAACCGATACGGGTACGATCCAAACGAACTTGCTCTGGTACCGAGGGATGACATGAACCGAATGATGAGGTGGACATTCAGTTGAACATTGCCGAATTTCTCCTGCCTATTGCCGAATCGTCGGCAGCCGAGCAGATTGCATCTTCCATTTCCACCGGTCGAATGATGACGATAGGGTCAGCGGCCGGTTCGTCTGCACTGGCGCTGGCGGCGGCTGTCGGTATGCAGACCCGGCGCCCGCTGCTGATTGTAACCGCCCATCTGGATGAGGCGGATGATGCGGTCGACCAACTGGAACTATTTGCGCCGGGGGCGCAGGCGAAATTGTTTCCGGCACTGGAGGTCTTGCCGGGCGAATCGAACGTATCACCGGAACTTTCAGCTCAGCGGTTGGGTGTGCTGGCGGAGTTGAAATCAAACCGCCGGGCCGACTTTTACGTTGCGCCGGTGCAGGCGTTGATGCAGTCGGTGCCGACGCGGGAATCGCTGGAAGACCAACTGCGGATACTGCGGCCGGGCAGTACATTGGATTTTCAACATTTTATCGGATGGTTGGCCGACCGGGGGTATTTCCGGCTGGAATCGGTGGAAAACCCGGGCGATTACGCGGTGCGGGGAGAGATTATTGACGTCTGGCCGGCGGCGGCAGCCGAACCGATCCGGATTGATCTGCTGGATGACACGATTGAAAACATCCATGGATTTGATCCAGTATCGCTGGGGCCGACCGGCGCGAAAACAGAAGTGCAGATTCCCGCCATCAGCAATCCGGTACCGGTGCAGGATACCGCGACAGGGAGCGTATTTGCATGGATGCCGGACGATGTTGTGGTCTGGTTGATGGATCTGCCGGAGGTGCAGGATCAGGCGCGAAGTTATTACGAGCGCATCAGTGAATCCAAAGGGATCTACCCGCCTGATGCGGTGATGAAGCTGGCCCAGAAGCGTCCGTTGATCTGTGCCTACCCGCGTCCGATTGAAGATCGTGATGCGGTTTTACTCCCCTGCTCGCCGCTTCCGCCGATAGCGCCCGATCAAAATGAGGCGCTGAAGGAATTGGCCCAGCACGCGGCCGACAGCGATGTCGTAGTGGTATGCCAGAGCCCGTCGGAGAAGACGCGGCTGGCGGATCTGCTGCTGGTTCGCCACCCGGATCTGACCACGCCGGTGCAGATGCCGATCGGTGAGTTGAATGTGGGCTTTGTCTGGCGCCGGGGCGGCGGGCGGGATTTAATGATTCTGGCCCACCATGAACTGTTTCATCGGCATCATCAGCGGCGACGGCTTCACATGATTCAGGGCGCGCGGCCGATCGATCATTTTCTGGACCTGCAGCCCGGAGATTATGTCGTCCACGCCAATCATGGTATTGCGCAATTTCAGGGGATCACCACGCTGACGCGAGACGGTCGGCAGGCGGAATATCTCACGCTGGTATTTGCGAGGGAGTCCACCCTGCATGTGCCGGTGGTGCAGATCAATTTGGTACAAAAATATGTGGGCGGATCGCAGGGGCGCCCCCCGCTGTCCACGTTGGGTGGTTCCACATGGGCCCGGCAGAAGGAAAAGACGGCCGAGGCAGTGGAAAAAATGGCGGTGGAAATGCTGGAAACGCAGGCCGCGCGTGAGAAATGCCCCGGCTTCGCCTTTCCGGCGGATACCGTCTGGATGAAGGAATTTGAAAACGCGTTCGCTTTTCAACCCACGGAAGATCAGGTGCGGTGCATCGGCGAAATCAAAGGGGATTTGGAGAAACCGCGGCCGATGGATCGCCTGCTGTGCGGTGATGTCGGCTACGGCAAGACGGAGCTGGCGATCCGGGCGGCGTTCAAGGTTTGCGAGAGCGGCAAACAGGTGGCGGTGCTTGCTCCAACCACGGTGCTGGTGGAGCAGCACGAGGAAACGTTCAAATCCCGTATGGCGGGGTACCCGTTTATTGTGGAAAGCATCTCACGGTTCAAATCGGCTGCCGAGATACGACAGGTTATTGAACGCTGCCGCAAGGGGCAGGTGGATGTACTCATCGGCACTCACCGACTGCTGAGCCGGGATGTGCAGTTTGCAGAACTTGGTTTGGTGATCATCGACGAAGAGCAGCGTTTTGGGGTGGAGCACAAGGAGCGACTCAAGGCGCTGCGAACCACGGTGGATGTATTGACCATGAGCGCCACGCCGATTCCACGGACGCTGCACATGAGCCTGCTGGGGATACGTGATATTTCCAATCTGGCCACACCGCCACGGGATCGCCGCAGCGTGGTCACCGAGGTGATCGGTTGGGACAACGAGCGGATCAAGCACATTATCGACCGCGAATTACTCCGATCCGGGCAGGTATATTTTGTGCACAACCGTGTCATGGACATCAGGAACATCGCCGCATCGATTCAGGCACTGGTGCCGCAGGCACGGATTGTCGTCGGTCACGGGCAGATGGGCGATAGCGAACTGGAATCGGTGATGCATGAATTCACCAGCCGCCAGGCTGATATTCTGGTTTCCACCACGATTATTGAAAGCGGGCTGGATATTCCGACAGCCAACACGATGATCATCAACAATGCGCATACATTCGGGCTCAGCGATCTGCATCAGTTGCGCGGGCGGGTGGGACGAAGTAAACAGCGGGCCTACTGCTACCTGCTGCTCAATGAGGGGGCGACGCTGACGGATACAGCCGCCAAACGGCTCAAGGCGATGGAGGAGTATGCCTCGTTGGGGGCGGGATTCAAAATCGCACTGCGGGATTTGGAGATTCGCGGGGCCGGCAATCTGCTGGGGAAGGAACAATCCGGCCACATTGCGGCGGTGGGGTATGAAATGTACTGCGAACTGTTGGAGGAAGCGGTGCGAAAACTGCGCGACCAGCCGGTGGATCGGCCGCGGGAGATGAATCTGGATATCGGCATCACGGGCACGCTGCCGCGGAGTTATATCTCGGCCGACAAACAGAGGATGGATATTTATCGTCGGCTTTCACGCTGCCACAACCGCGAGATGCTCTCCGCGCTGCAAACGGATGTGCAGGATGCGTTCGGCCCCCTGCCGCCGGCGGCGCGGACG
>JAJZNY010000059.1 GCA_021852245.1 Planctomycetota bacterium
CGTTTTCCCGAAGGTGGCAGTCGCCTTTTTCACGCCCGTATTAAACCACAGACTCGGCCCTGGCGCAAGTTAAGATCGTGTTAATATTCTGCGAGCATTCCGCCAGCAAATTCCGGGACACTACTGGATATCCCCCGGCCCATCGTGTCCTGTCATCGCAGATCGAAGCGATCCAGATTCATCACCTTGGTCCACGCGGCGGCAAAATCGGCGACAAATTTTTCTCGTACGTCGGCTGATGCGTAAACTTCCGCCAGTGCCCGCAGCTCGGAATGCGATCCGAAGAGCATATCCACCCGGCTTGCGGTCCATCGAAGCCTGCCCGTCTTGCGGTCGCTTCCCTCAAATACACTCTCCGTACCTGCCATCGGCGCCCACCTGGTGTTCATATCGAGCAGATTAACAAAAAAATCATTGCTCAGGACGCCGGGGTGCTCGGTCAGAACGCCATGCCGGCTACGGCCGAAATTGGCGTTGAGCATCCGCATCCCGCCGATCAGCACGGTCATTTCCGGCGGCGTGAGGGTCAGAAGCTGTGCCCGGTCAATGAGCAGCACCTCCGCCACGGAACTGCTGCGACCGCGGGCATAATTACGGAAACCATCCGCCATCGGCTCCAGCACCGCAAAGGAATCCACATCGGTCTGTTCCTGCGAGGCGTCGGTGCGGCCGGGATAAAACGGCAGGCTGATCGTCACACCGCCGAGCTTGGCCGCCTGCTCAACAGCGGCGTTGCCCGCCAGCACGATCAGATCTGCCAGCGATACCTGCTTGCCCCCCTGTGCGGAGGCGTTAAATTCCTTCTGAATGGTTTCCAAGATGCCAAGCACGCGCTTAAGCTGTGCCGGTTCATTCACTTCCCAGTCTTTCTGCGGGGCAAGCCGGATGCGCGCCCCATTGGCCCCGCCGCGTTTATCGCTGACGCGGAATGTCGCTGCCGACGACCACGCGGTATACACCAGTTCCGAAACCGAAAGACCCGATTTAATAATCCGCGTCTTGAGCGACGCAATATCGCCGGTATCGATGAGTTTGTGCTTGACCGCAGGAATGGGGTCCTGCCAGATCAATTCCTCCTTCGGAACTTCAGGCCCCAGGTACCGCGACCGGGGCCCCATGTCCCGGTGCGTGAGCTTGAACCACGCCCGGGCAAATGCATCGGCGAATCGATCCGGATGTTCGTAATAATATCGCGATATTTTTTCATACGCCGGGTCAAATCGCAGCGACAGATCGGTCGTCAGCATGGTGGGGGCGTGGCGCTTGTTCGGATCATGGGCGTCGGGCACCGTTCCCGCGCCGGCACCATTTTTCGCCGTCCACTGATAGGCCCCCGCCGGGCTTTTGGTCAGTTCCCACTCGTAACCGAAAAGTGTCTCGAAGAAATTGTTGCTCCATTGGGTCGGCTTGTTGGTCCAGGTGACTTCCGGCCCGCCGCCGATGGTGTCGCCGCCCCGGCCCGTCCCGAAGGAACTTCGCCATCCAAGCCCCATCTCCTCCAGTGGAGCCGCTTCCGGCTCGGGGCCCACATGCGATACCGGCCCGGCACCGTGGGATTTGCCAAACGTATGGCCGCCGGCAATCAGTGCGACCGTCTCTTCATCGTTCATCGCCATACGGGCGAAGGTTTCACGGATATCTTTGGCGGCGGCAACGGGATCCGGGTTGCCATTGGGCCCTTCCGGATTCACATAGATCAATCCCATCTGCACCGCGGCCAGCGGATTTTCCAGATCGCGATCACCTGAATACCGCTTGTCATCCAGCCATTTCCCCTCCGAACCCCAATACACCGATTCATCCGGTTCCCACACATCCACCCGGCCACCCGCAAAGCCGAAGGTTTTGAAACCCATCGACTCCAGCGCCACATTCCCCGCAAGAATCATTAAATCCGCCCACGAGATGCGGCGCCCATATTTCTGCTTGATGGGCCACAACAGGCGGCGGGCTTTATCCAGATTCACATTGTCCGGCCAACTGTTCACCGGCGCAAAACGCTGCTGCCCCGCACCGGCTCCGCCCCGCCCGTCCCCAATCCGGTACGTCCCCGCACTGTGCCACGCCATACGGATAAACAGCGGGCCATAATGCCCGAAATCCGCCGGCCACCAGTCCTGCGAATCCGTCATCAGCTTTTTCAAATCCTGCTTGAGTGCGGCATAATCAAGATGCTTGAATTCAGACGCATAATTAAATTCTCCACCCATCGGATCCGATTTAGGCGAATTTTGCCGCAAGATCCGCAGATCAATCCTGTTCGGCCACCAGTCGCGGACGGTCTTCGCCGCTGCAGTGGTTTGGTGGAATGGACATTTCGATTCGGTCATCGTCTCGGTCATGATGGTCAGCCTCTCTATTCAAAACGTCGGCCGGTGCAGGGCCGAACATGGTTACGCGGTTATTAGGATAAGTCTAGAACAAGCCGCCAAAGGGGTCAACCATCACTCGCACGGAGCCATACCCACATTTGCGGGGAAGATCCGGCGCCGGACCCGACATATGATGTGGTGCCGAACAGAGAGACCGTTTTTGTGTCCCGTGCACGTCGTCATTACAGCGAGACCGGGAGGATGGACATTCTGCGCGAGCACCAGCTGGAAAAGCCCCCGATTTCCGCCTTCGGCCAACAGCACGGCGCAACCCCCGGCGTGTCCGTCGAATCGCAGAAAAAGCTCATTGAACAGGGGGCCGGGAGCAGACAGACTCCGAGCGGTTATTGATAGAGCGCCAGAATAGGGAGGATTCATGAGTAGGCTCCCTCGAGACACGGGCTATGATCTGGACTTTGACAAGATTCAGCCCTTGCAATGGTATCTGTATGTGGGGAAAGGTGTTAAGGGAGCTGGACGGAGGATCATGGTGTTTGCCCACAACATCCCCGTTCGTCCGGGAGATCATGACAAAAGGTGCGAAGAGTGGTCCGGTAAAGACACTTGGGCCGACGCGGTCGAGGAGTTTGCCTACGAGGGGGCGCGGTATACGATGGCGTTCCGGTATTTCGTAAGAGCAGCGACCGGCCTTACGGAAAAATGTGACAGACACTCAAGGCCCGAGATTACCGCCAAGGTAGACGAGTTTCTCCGCCGAATAGCGTTTATCAACTTCATTCAAGAGCTGGTTAAATCTGAAAAGCAAATCGCGCAAGCAGAGGCTGAGCAGGTGGATCGCAGCAAACCGGTGAATCGCGAAATTTTGAACCTTCTCGGCATCACACACTGCATCTGCTGGGGCAAATCGGTATATGAATACGTCCGTGGAATCGAGGGCTTCAAACCGATTCCCGAAACCGAAACGCAATACCGGAAAAAGGGCTTCGCGTCCTGCACCATGGACGTCGGAGCCGGGAGGCAAATGCGATGCCTGAAGATTTTCCATCCATCGATGCCCGGTTTTCGTCCGGTGCAAGACGCCCACGGCATCATCGCGAGTTTTTTGGCAGGGAATCATGGCGCCCGAACCTGATAGAACGTCGGCCTGCAGCAGCCCATGCCGCGACGAAGGTCATCAAAAGGATTCGTGCGGCCGAATCAGGCGGCCAATGACGCCCATCACATCGACATAAAAAAGGGCCGCGAGGATCACAATCTGCCCACGTGGACTGCGCATTTACTGTGGAAGTTTCACTTCAATCCGGCGGCGATAACTTTCAAATAGTGCCATGAACTCGCTGTTAAATACAAAATTGAATTCCGGAAATTCATGCCCCGCCATGTTTTTATCGATGTGCGAAAACATCATCTCCACCTCAC
>JAJZNY010000326.1 GCA_021852245.1 Planctomycetota bacterium
ACCGATTCAACGCCCAATTCTCTGCATGCGCGGATAATCCGCAGCGCTATCTCACCGCGATTGGCTATCAGAATTCTGGAAAACATCATCACCTTTCAGCATCAGCCGGAGAGCGTTATCGGCACGCCCGCCGATATTCAGAGCTATCTGGCATGCGACCGAGGGTTCAATCCGCCTTGAGCAGGAACAGCGGCTGGTTGAATTCCACCCCCTGTCCATTCTGTACGAGCACTTTGGCGATGGTACCGGTCGTTTCCGCCTTGATTTCATTAAATACCTTCATCGCCTCGATAATGCACACCACCGTATCCTTATCGACATGCGAACCGACCTTTACGAAGGGGGGCGAGTCGGGTCCGGCGGCGGCGTAAAATGTCCCCACCATCGGAGATTTAATAGCTTCTCCGGCAGCGGGAGGTTTTGCCGCAGCCGGTGCTGCCGCTGCGGGGACTGCTGCAGGTGCAGGCGCATGCGCCGGAGCCGCTGCAGCCGCCGGAACCGGCATTGGAACCGCTGCGACAGAAGCCGGATCGCGCTTGAGGCGGATCGTGGATTTATCCTCCACGAGTTCGATTTCGGTCAGATCATGATCCGCCATGAGTTTGATGAGATCGCGGACACGCTTGTTATCGGTGAACATTTCCTTGGCCATGAAACTCCTCCGCCGACCGCCTAAAGGCCCCGGCAATTACATCAATCGGGCACTGTCCATGTCTCGAGGCAGACTGCTGAGCAAGCGGTAACCCTCATGCGTTACCAGCACGTCATCCTCAATCCGCACCCCGCCGATTCCGGGCAGGTATATGCCCGGCTCAATCGTCAATACCATACCCGGAGCCAGAGTGGTCGTCGATTTGGATGAGAGGCTCAGCGGCTCATGAATATCCCGTCCCACGCCATGCCCCAGCGAATGGCCGAAGTTTTTACCGTACCCCGCACGGGTGATGATGTCCCGCGCTTTTTTGTCAATTTTCCGGGCTTCCACTCCCGGTTTGATGGCCTCGATGGCCGCCTGCTGAGCTTCCAGGACGATTTTATAAATCTCCGTGATTTTCGCGGGCACTTTTCCAATGAAGATCATGCGTGTCAGATCAGACCGGTATGCGCGGTAAATAGCACCCCAATCGCATAATACCGCCATATTGTCGGTCAGCCGGATATCGGCCGGGCGATAGTGCGGCAACGATCCATTGGCCCCGGCGCAAATAATGCTGTCAAATGCGGTATTGGATGCACCCCGGCGGCGCATTTCATAACCGAGCAAGCCGGCAAACTCATTTTCCGTCATACCGACCTGCAGTTGCGAACGCGCGGCAAGAAATCCGTCCTGAGCGATTCGAACGGCCTCTTCGGTAATGCCCAGTTCATGGATGTCTTTAATGTTCCGTAGTTTGGACATCAGATCCAGCACGGGTTTGAGCCGGGTCTTGGCCGGTTTAACCGCAACTTCAATCATCCGTTTCTGCCTGAGCGTCAGGAACTCTCCCTGAACGCCGATCTGGGACAGTCTGTGTTTGACGGCAATCCGGCCCAGTTCATCGGCCAGCGATTTTTTACGCACGAGAAGCGTTACCCACGGACACTCGATGCCGATCTGCTCCACATAACGGAAATCGCTGATCAGGTAGATGCGATCCGGCAGCACAAGCGCCCACGAATCATCCCCTTCAAACCCAGTGGCATAGCTGACATCGGCAAAATTGGTCAGAAGCAGTGCCGTGAGTTTTTCCGCGCCCATCGCGGATCGAATCCGTGCCTGCCGATCGATGAGAAAGCTCGGCGCTGTGATCTTCTTTATCGCCATCGTATTATTCCGTCACCCTTTGAAATCCACCCATTTTTTTGACTCCGGCATTATACACGCCGCCGAAAAATTGCGCTGCAATTTCATCCGCCGACCATCCGATTATCTGCGCGGCTCTCCATCGACGTGGTTCTGCGGAAAGATGGTTAAAGATGGGCTGCTGCGGTTAATTATTGCACATTCCAACAGGCAGCCACATGAGCGATATTCCCCCCTTTGATCTCGATGGGGGGCATTTCCCGGGAGCATTTCTCGGTGGCCAGCGGACAGCGCGGATGAAACGGGCAGCCGCCGGGCGGATTGACCGGACTGGGCACTTCTCCCTGAAGCACTGTGCGTTCATAGGCGCGGTCGGGCACCGGCATCGGCACGGCGGAAAGGAGCGCCCGGGTGTAGGGATGGCGCGGGTTAAGAACCAGGCTGCTTGCCGGGCCGAGTTCAACCATTCTGCCGAGATACATCACCGCGACACGATCGGAAAAATGTTCCACCACGGCGAGGTTATGGGCGATAAACAGATAGGAGAGCCCCAATTCACGCCGCAGATCCGCCAGCAGATTTAATACCTGCGCCTGAATCGAAACATCCAAGGCCGACACGGGCTCATCGCAGATGATCAGGCGCGGTTTAACCGCCAGTGCCCGGGCGATACCGATGCGCTGTCGCTGCCCACCCGAAAATTCATGCGGATAACGTCGGGCAGCGTCGGGCTCGAAGCCGACACGCCGCAGCAGGGCGGCAACCTGCTCCTGCACCTCGTCGCGACCACAGATCCGATGCACCAGCATCGGTTCGGCGATCATGCTGCCGACGGTCATCCGCGGATTAAGCGATCCGACCGGGTCCTGAAAAATAATCTGGGCGTGCCGCCGCAGAGCCCGCAGTTCTCGTGAACCCAGGGCATACAGATCCCGTCCCTCAAAAAGGATCCGGCCGGTGATATGCGCCGATCCTCGGGGAAGCAGACGCAGGATGGCGCGCCCCGCCGTCGTCTTGCCACACCCCGACTCCCCCACAATGCCGAGCGCCTCGCCCGGCCGCACACTGAAGGAAATCCCATCGACGGCTTTGATCCATCCCTTGGGCGATCCGAAAAGTCCGGCGGAGTGCGGAAACCAGACGCGCAGATCCTCAACCTTGAGAATGGCGTCGGCCGGACGATTGGAGTTGTCAGGCGAATCCATGATTGCGGTCACGTGTTTTTCTCCCCGGAGACGGCTGATGTCAATTCATGGCGGTGCAGGGGCAGACCGGGCGGTGTCACGGGGGCATCGGCATATCCGACGGCTGAAAACGTCGCCACCCAATGCCGCGGATTGATCTGACGCAGTTCCGGCATCTGCGCCATGCACTTTTGCCGTGATGCGTCGCTGCATTCGGTGCAGCGTGGTTCAAACCGGCAGCCCGTGGGCCAGTTGAGCGGTCCGGGAACGACCCCCGGAATGGTGGTGAGTTGCTCCTGTGAATGTCCGAGGCGAGGTACGCAGGCGATGAGTCCGCGGGTATAGGGGTGAAGCGGATTTTGAAATAATTCATAAACATCGGCAAATTCCACGATCCGCCCGGCGTACATGATTGCCACCACATCCGCATTTTCCGCGACAATCCCCAGATCATGGGTGATGAGCAGGACGGACATGTTGTTTTTTTGCTTAATCGCCGCCAGTAATTCCAGAATCTGCGCCTGAATCGTCACATCCAGTGCGGTGGTCGGTTCATCGGCGATCAGCAATTGCGGGTTACAGGCCAGAGCCATGGCGATCATCACGCGCTGTTTCATTCCGCCGGATATCTGATGCGGATACGCCAGCAGGCGACGCTGCGGATCGGCAATTCCCACCTGTTGGAGACTTGCGACCGCCAGATCGACCGCCTCCCGCGGAGAGAGGTGTTGATGGAGAAAAATAGCCTCGAGAATCTGATCGCCGATCGTCATCAC
>JAJZNY010000200.1 GCA_021852245.1 Planctomycetota bacterium
GCTGTGAAACCCGCAGCAATTCGCCAACTTCGTCGATATTCAGATTCGCCGTCGAACTGCCGGCCGAAAGCACCCGATGAAACGGATCGATGACGATCCGCTGCAGCACCGCCGCCGCCGGCCCGAAGATGCGCATCACCGCAGCGATGGGAGCCGCCACCACAGGCGCCAGCGCCCGATTAAACCGCCGCCCCGTCATCTTCGGCAGCACTTCTCCAAAATAGGCCACAATCAATACCGGCACCGTCGCGCAGAGCGTCGCACCCAGCGGCCCATAGTCCTCGCCAATCCGCCGCAGCATGATCGTGCTGAGCACAAAAATACCGATGGTGCTGACCATATTCGCCAGCAGAACCACCACCAGCAGCAATCGCCCCTGATCCCGCAGTTCCGCCGCTATGATGTTGAGCCGTCGGCCCGATGCCCGGAGTTCCTTGAGTTCGTGGCGCGTGAGGGAAAAAAGTACCGTCTCCGAGCAGGCGAAGAAGGCCGCCGCCCCCAGAAGGAGCAGCATGGGTATCAGGAGGTCCAAGTTATCCAGTATGTACCAAAGCATGAGAGATGTTTCGGTGCCGCTCCTATTGACCAGATTCAATTTTCATCCCGGCCTTCAAGATAACCCAATCGTTCGCCGCCGTCTCGCTTTCCCCATCCCACACCCAATACCGCTGATTCTCGGCATCTGCTTCTGCGCGACGCTACTCTCAGGATGCAGCCAGTCGGATACTCCGCACTCTTTACATCCATCGGCCCGGAAGACCGCCCGCTGGATCAAACGCTTTGAAGACCCCGCAACCCGCTATGCGACAAAACTGCGGCTCGATCATCGGCTTATCCTCGCCGAGGGTAAAGGTGCACCTGCCCGAATTGCCGCGCTCGTTTTTGACATCTCCTGTTACGGGCAGAGCGCCCGAACCAGGATTTATTGCCTTGAAAATCTCTGGCAGGTGGATCGCCCGCTTGCCATGGACCTCATCATCGACCGTATTCCGCATACGAATCGCTGGCCGGTGCTAAAGGCGGAGATCCATTTCGCCGTGCAGATCAAACGCCCATCCAGCCGGCGGGTTGTCGCCGGGGCACTGATTCAATCACTCGCCCGCAAGGCCCGGCGATACGCCATTCCCGATCGCCCGGAAGCGCTCGCTTTGCGGCACATGTATCACGCCCACCTCTGGGTAATCCTATCGCGCTGGGTTTCTCACCCCGGCAATATTGCTCCGCGTTTTGCCGCCATGAAGGTGATCGAGCAGTGGCGCGGTCGGGCGTCGCTCCGGCACCTCGTGGCAACGTACCGCGGAAATGATCCGTTGATGCTGCATCTTCGCCGTTATGCGGATGATTTTGCGTTTGTCCCCCGTACTGCGACGCAGCTTTTATGGATTGAACAATGCTGCCGCCGATATCCACCGGGAGCTTTTACCTCGGCCCGCCGGTTGTTTGCGGAATTGCATATTTGGCAACCTTCTATTTCGCCACTACAGCTTGTCTGGTTAAGGCGCCTGGCGGCAAAAAAAGTCCGCCATCTTCCTTCGCCATCGCTGCTGCGGCGCGAGATCATGATCGGTGCTCGCGGCCATCGGCACGTAAAGCGGCCGCCATGGTACGCCGGTGCCCCGGATGATGTTCACTCCGATGTGCACCACAGCGTTACGCATCTGAAGTATCTGGATTTGTGCATGCTTCGCTATCTGCAGCGCTCGCTGGCATCGCAGGCGTTTGATCGCCAGATATGGCATCAGGGCCGCCGCGCCGCCTTGAACCGCTCGGCAGAGCCCGGCGGGCTGCTCACTTTTGCTCCCGCCGGCGGCGGAACCACCGGCAATTCTTCCGTGCTGCCGCGGCTGGTGTTTATCCCATCCGCGCTCAACGAAGGGGACGGCATCTATGTCGCCCCTGCCGCCGTTTTCAAATCCGCACCGGCTGCCGTCGGCCAATTCATCTATCATTTTCAGCATACGGACAACGCCCGCTACTGTGGCCCGGCCATCGGCGATCTGCAATATTCACGTCATACCGCCTCACTGGTGGTGATCTTCACCAGCATCGCCCGCCGCCAATTTGATGTCACGGTCGACTTTCCATCCGGCCCGGTTGTCGATCTGGGCGTCTACCACGTCAGTGCCGATCAGAAGTGATGGCGTTTTCGGCCGGGCGATCGACACCGCCACGACGAAATTTCAGGTGGCACAGCTAAATTCCGCTGTAGGATTTCTCGCGGGCCTGACGGTAAAGGATATCTTCATCGGTGAGAACCAGTTGACTTATTTTCCCCTTGCAGGAGTGAGATTCCACAAAACCTGTATATGAATTTTATTCCCGGAACGAATCGCCCCAAGTATCGCCGTTGGAGGACTGACACCAAAATCCGTCATCTTCAGTACCGTCCGGGTTTCAATCGCGATCGTCCCGTTGCGGGCGGTGAGCACTTTGAGTTGAAGATGAACTTGCTTCGGGTGGCCGGCGGCCGTCAGGATGCCCGTGACATTCCAGAGAGTCCATGGAACCCCCGCGCGCGGTTTATGACACAAAACCGCTTTTTTCAGCACAAAAGTAATCTGCGGATCCACTCGGACCAGGAGTTTTCGGTAAATGGTTTTGTCCATTCCACTGCCATCGCTCCCTTTGAGCGAGAGGACCGCGATGCTCAGATGAATATTTTTCAGTATAAGTTTTGTGGCATGTCCCTTGGAACTCTTTGAAAACTTCACTGTTCCACTGAGTCCGTGCGATCTGATTTTCCAATTATGAAGTGTGGAGGTGCCTTTGATCAGGACATACCCCGGGTTGCCCGCCGTCTTGTATAAGACGGTTTTGGCAGACATCTTCCCGAGAGCCGGTGAAATGATCATGGCGACCGCAAGCACAAAGCTCCGCCATGACGGGGTCAGTCGGGAATAACAGACAGGTTGTCGCTGCCGCAGGGGTCGATTTTCAGTTGTCGCATCGCCACGCATTAAAATCTCCTGAAAGACCAAGACATTTGACACCTGATTGTATCCATTGTTTGTTGGATTTGGAGGTTATGCTGACAAATGAATGGGCGTTGGGCGTGGCAATTTTTCCGGGCGGGCTGATTGGAACGCGGCGGGCGGCGTGCGCAGATCAGGTGAATCACGAACACCCTGAACGCGAGCCGGTGGATTTATTCCACCGGTCAGCACCGCGGTAGATAAACGCCAATCGCAGGCAAAAAAGGGAGAAACCGATTAAACCGCAGAGGACGCAGTGGTACGCAGAGGTTGAGGTTATTGGGGCCGCGGGCCAGCTGCCGCGACCATAACCCGGCCTCAAAATGGAATTTACGATGGAATCAGAACGCGCCGGGGCGGGAAAGCTCCCGCCTGATTGCCGTGCATTCTGCGGCCAATATGCCTGCCGCTCCGCTAATGTAAACTTCCTGCCGCATTGATCCATCGATCTGCTCCTGAAAATCCAATCGACAGATCAGAATCTGCCCGCCCCAAAAGCCCCCGCCAGATGCGCCTCGTCGGGCGTTTACGGTAATTGAAAGTTCCGTCGAAGGTTTACCGTTCTCCGCGCGTAACCAAGAGCTATCCGCCACGTGGTGGAGAAGGTTGGTCGTTCGCGACACGGGTGTCCCGGGATTTCGCGGGCTGGGCCGCGAGCGACCTCTCAATGGCCAGAGCACCAGAGACGCCCACCCGCCAGACGAAGTACCTCTGCGGCTCGTCAATTATCGGCCGAAACTCAGCGCGGCCGGCCGAGTTACGG
>JAJZNY010000263.1 GCA_021852245.1 Planctomycetota bacterium
ACTGTCGGTCCGTTGGATGATGGCGGCGCTGGCGATTTCAGGGGCGCTGTTCATTCTTTTCACGCTGGGATTTTGGGCGGCATACCGCAATCCCTGGCCTGCGGCGCTGGCGATTCCGGTACTTGGCTTCATCGCGTTTTACAGCTACACCAAGCGATTCACGTGGCTATGCCACTTTGTGATCGGCACCTCGCTGGGGCTGGCTCCGATGAGTGCGTGGATTGCACTCTCCCCGCCGCACGGGCCGGTGTTGACCGTCCAGATCATCTGGTTGGCCGTTGCGGTGACGACATGGACGGCGGGTTTTGATCTGATTTATGCGATGCAGGATATTGAGGTGGATCGGCGCGATAAACTTTATTCACTCCCCGCTCGTTTTGGTCCGCGCGTCGGGCTTGCTGTTTCTCGCCTCTGCCATGCGTTCACCCTTTTCGCATTGGCCGCGTTCGGACTAGCCCTGGGAGGCGGGCTGCAACTTGGCATCACGTATTGGATCGGGTGGGTAGCGGTGGCCGCACTTCTGATCACCGAGCAGTCACTGGTCAAAGCTGATGATCTCTCGCGTGTCAACATCGCCTTTATGACCATCAATGGGATCGTGGGGCTGGTCTTCGGAATCCTCGGCATCGCTGCGATTTTGCTGGCCCATGTGTGATGGCCGTCTGCGATCATCCCCTGACTATCGATCCATCCGGCCTCATGATAAGTCCAGAAGAAGGGTTAAAATGTCCGTATGAATCATTTGCCGCATGTGATTATCACCGCCGGTGGAACGAGCGAACCCATTGATGCCGTGCGCTGCTGGGGAAACCTCTTTACCGGGCAAACCGGTATCGCGATTGCTCTGGCCGTATGCGAATTTGCGCGGGTCACTTTGCTGTTGGCGCGCTCCGCGAAGGAGCCAACCAAGTTGACGCCAGCCGCCGCGGCTCATCTTGAAATACGCCGCTTTATGACGGGCGACGATCTCGCCGCGCAGCTTGAGACGCTGGTGAAATCGGGCCCTGCGGCAATCTTCATGACCGCTGCGGTTGGTGATTACAAGCCGATCAGGGTGGTGCGCGTCATCGCCGAAGAGGTTCCGGAAGCGGATGCCGTTCCCGGCCGACAGCGTTGGGTGGTGGAAGAAGTTACCGGAAGCAAAATAAAATCTGATTATGAAAAAATAGCGGTGCTCGGCATTCGAACGCCCAAGATCATCGATCGATTGCGCCGCGACTGGAGATACGGGGGCTTGATTTACAAATTCAAACTCGAGGCGGACGTAAGCGAACAGGAACTCATCCGGATCGCCGAAGAAAGCCGACAGATTTCGCATGCGGACGTGATCGTGGCCAATACATTGGAAATGGTTGATGAAAAGACAGGTTGTGCGTGGGTCATCGATGCATTCGAAAGGCGCTGGATCGCCCGGCATGTTTTGGCGAAACACCTGGCTGAACATCTGCATGACCGACTGATCCATCAGGTTATGAATGGTTGAAGCGAGGCACGATGCGCCCGGCGCCGGAGATGAAGAGCGCTTGAATCATCTCCGCGGCTAAGATATCACGTGAGGAAGGCAGCTTTGGCCGACATGAATCAGGGTTTATTACCCGGTGCCCCGGTTTACAGCCCGCGGCTGGCATCGCTGGCGGCATGGTATATACCGCGTTACGTACGGCGGCATTTTCATGCCGTCCGGTGCGACCGCGACGGGCTTCCACCTGTGCTTGAAGGCCCGACGGTGATTTTTGTCAATCACAGTTCCTGGTGGGACCCGCTGATCGGGGCATTGATTGCTGCGCGTCACTATGCACACTGCCGCCATTTCGCTCCCATCGATTCAGCGGCACTGAATCAGTACCGTGTGATGAAGAAGCTGGGTTTTTTTCCGGTGGATCGCAATGTGCGGCGTGGAGCCAAACAGTTCCTTTCCGCCTGCGAGTATATTTTTACCCTGCCGGACGCCATCCTCTGGCTCACGCCGGAGGGACGCTTCCGGGATGTGCGATGTCGCCCGGTGGCGATGAAGCGGGGAATTGGCCATCTGACGGAAATTCGTGCTGATCTTATCTTTATCCCCATGGCTGTGGAATATACATTTGGAGAGGAGCGCACGGCAGAGGCTGCGGTCCGGTTCGGATCGCCGATCAAAATGAAGGAAGAACCCGCACGCACACCTGCGGATTGGACCGAGTTCTTCGCCCGGCGGCTGGAGATGGAAATGGATCGGCTGGCTGAAAAAGTCATGCAGCGGCGATGGGAGGAATTTGAAGTTCTGCAGGATGGAACCGCTGGTGTCGGCGGAATTTATGACTTGATTCGACGGACCGGTTCGCTTATCCGAGGCAAGCCGTTTGCCGCCGCGCACGGTGGGAAATAAATTTGATGATGCTGTTTGCTTCCATCGCGTGCTGTTTTCTCGCCGTCATACCAACCATTACGTTTCTTGTGAATCTGCGTTTTTTTCATCCGCCTCGTCATCGTCCGGCCGGTTCATTCCCGAGCGTATCGATTTTAATACCGGCGCGCGATGAAGCTGCACATATCGGTCGCGCTCTTGAGGCCATCCTGCAGAGCAGAGATATTATCATGGAGGTGATCGTCCTCGACGATCATTCGACGGATGCCACAGCACAAATTGTGAGGGATATTTCGCAGCGAGATTCGCGCGTGCGGCTTGCCAAGGCGTCCGAACTCCCTACCGGATGGTGCGGCAAACAGCACGCCTGCTGGGAACTGGCCCAACTGGCCGCTCACGACATTCTGATCTTCATGGATGCGGATGTTGAACCGACCCCGGACGCTTTTGCCTCGCTGGCTGCGGAACTCACTGGCGGCCCGGCAGGACTTGTCAGCATGTTCCCCCGCCAGATTACGATAAGTCTCTCCGAACAACTGGTCATTCCGCTCATGCATCTGGTGCTGCTCGGATTTTTACCCATCTGGCAGATGCGTCGCAGCAGTAGGCCGTCCCTCGCCGCCGGTTGCGGCCAGATATTTGCCGCCAGAAAGGATGATTATTTTACGGTCGGGGGCCATTCAGCCATCACCTCATCGCGTCACGACGGAATCACCTTACCACGGGCATTCCGAAAGCACGGGATTATGACCGACATATTTGACGGTACGCGCCTGGCATCCTGCCGCATGTATTCATCGAGCGGGCAACTGATCCGCGGTCTGGCCAAAAATGCCACGGAAGGGCTGGCATCACCGAAATTAATACTGCCCGCGACGATGATGCTCTTCGGCGGACAGGTGCTGCCGGTCATCCTGTGGATTTCCTCGCTGATCAACGGAGATTCCGCCGCCAGTCTCTGGGCGGGGATTGCGACCCTCATGACGATCGCCGTGAGGCTCATTGCCGCCGCAAAGTTCGATCAATCCATTCCCGGAGCGTTGCTAAATCCCGTGGGGATTATCTATCTGCTGGCGATTGAGTGGTACGCATTCTGGTGCCATCTCACCGGAAAATCCATTGCGTGGCGCGGCAGAATTACTTGAGTTCCACGCTCCAGTAAGCATGATCCAGGAAATGCTGCCATGACGAATAGCGATCCGAGCCAAGTCGGACATTGATAACCGGGTTTCGCTTGGGCTTAACCGGCGGGCGAAGCAGATGCATGTGGGCTTGATGGGGGGTGCGGCCACCCTTTTTCGCATTGCAGTAAACGCAGGCGCATACCAGATTTTCCCAAGTGGTTTTGCCACCCAACGAGCGCGGCACCACGTGATCAAGCGATAA
>JAJZNY010000109.1 GCA_021852245.1 Planctomycetota bacterium
CCGCGAGTGCCGAGGCCGTATCTCCACCGGCCAGTGAAAATGCCAGGGGGAAATTGCCGGCCCCGAGAATCACCACCGGGCCGATCGGACGGAGCAGACTGCGAATGTCCGGTTTGGGAGTGGGCTTGCGCATCGGATCGGCGGTGTCAATTCGTGCC
Organism: Planctomycetota bacterium; assembly: GCA_021852245.1. The sequence continues at coordinate 159 of JAJZNY010000109.1, forward strand.
TGCACCCACGAGCCCTCTTCCAGCAGATGCGCAAAGATCAGCAGTTGATTACTGGTACGACTCAGTTCACCATGCAGGCGGCCGCTGGAGAGGGCTGTTTCGGCATTAGCACGCTCGACTATCGCGGCAGCCTGCCGCGACAGATTCACCGCCGCACTGCGCAGCAGTTCTGCCCGGCGGATAGCCGGCAGGCGACTGAACACCGGAAAAACCTCCGCGGCTTTAGCGGCGGCGCGATCGACGTCCTCCGGCTCTGCACAATAATATGGCGGCGGGAGCGGCGCCCCGGTGGCGGCCGCAATAGCGGTGAATGTCCGCTTGCCTCCAGAGGATGGCAGACCGGCAATCAGCGAAACTCCATTGAGGTCCATGAACGCATTCCCTATCATCGATGCAAACCATGCTGGGGGCCATTATCGCCATTCGCCAAAATTTGTCGTCTTCCCCGGCATACGGTCAGGCGTAGCGGAAATGTCGAGATGCATCGAAGCGGGAGCCGGGGGAGTACGGCCTGTTTGCACTCGGCCTCGCCGCCCCGCTGATGATGATGGAAAAGCGGCGCCCGGCGGCGGCGTGACGCGACGCGGGTAGATGCTATCAGGTTTTACCTGCCGGCGGATTCCGCCTGGGCACGGATGGTGAGTTGCTTGATTTGACGGGCCAGAATATCGGCGTCCTGAGCCGATGCGAAATAGTGACCCTGCATGAAATCACAGTCGGTGGCAAGAATGGCCTTAACCTGCGATTCGGTTTCAACCCCTTCCGCGATCACCTGCAGTTCCAACCGATGTGCGAGGGCGACAAAAGCGGAGAAAAGTTCCAGTTCTCGCGCCGAACGGGTTATCTGACTGATGGCGATCCGGTCTACCTTCACCCGGGTCAGTGGAAGGCGATTGAGCGTGGGAAGACTTGGGTAGCCGCCACTCGTATCATCCATCACGATCCCCACACCCATTTTCCTGAGCTTGGTGAGCGTTTCGATGGCTGCGGGTGCGGCGAGAAGATTATCGGTGATTTCCAGCTCGACATCGTTTCCCCTTAGGCCAAAGCTCTTCAGACATTCATCGAGGATGGCGGGGACATCGGCATTAAGGCACTCGCAGGCCGAAATATTAATAGCCACACGCGGCGACCAGCCGATCTTCCGCCAACCGGGCAATTCCTTCAGGGCGTGCTCGATAATGGTGGGTGTGAAACCGGAGAGGACGCCGGCTCTCTGTGCCATCGGCAGCCATTCCATCGGAGATATGACACCGAATTGCGGATGGCGCCAGCGTATGAGTGCCTCGACTGCTACAGGATAGCGGGACTTGGCGGCGAAGATCGGTTGGAAAACGCACATGAGTTGATCCTCGCGCACGGCAACGAGCAGATCCTTGGCTAGACGTTGTTGCCGGACCACCTGCGCGGTGACGCCGGCGGTATGGTACGCGTAACCACCCCCCTGCTGTTTGGCCCTGTACATGGCCTGATCGGCGGCATCAATCAGTTCGGCGGCCGATTGTCCATTGGCGGGAAAGATGGCGATGCCGATACTTAAGCCCACACTCACCGGTATGCCACCAATCGGCAACGGATCATGCAGTGATGCGATCAGTCGGCGGGCGAGTTCAGCGGCGGAAGCATCATCCGGAAGGTCCGGCATGAAGATGGCGAGTTCATCGCCACCCACACGTGCCGGCAGATCGCCGGAACGAATCACGGCGGAAAAGCGGCGGGTAACATGCTGCAGCACCTCGTCCCCTACCGCGTGCCCGAAGCGATCATTAATAATCTTGAATCGATCCAGATCCAGAAACAACACTGCGGCGTGGCGAGCAGCCCGGGATGCCTGGGCAAGCCCGCGATCCATGGCATCGATAAAAATCGCCCGATTGGCCCAACCGGTCAGGGCGTCACGCTGCAATTCATTTGCGAGTGTTTTGACGGCATGGCGCTGGGTCGCCGCCTGAAACAGGATGCGGAGGAAAAAGATCGCCAAGGTGAACACCAGGGTTACGGCGAAAGCCGCCCCCCACTTTCCGGCTTGCCGCAGGGCCCGTCCCGCCCGCGGGCGGCTCTGTGCCACGGCACCGCGCAATTGAGCGTCAATAATATTAATTTCCCCAAGCAGCTCACTCTGATGCCGGGCGGTGCTAAATATCCCGGACGGACTTACCGCCCGATGGGCAATGGCATCGAGTAATTCGTCGGCGCGCCGGGTGTGAAAGCGGATGGACGCCGCGACGTTGTGGCCGGGAAGAGAAGCGAGATCATGACGAATGGCGGTAACCGCTTCGATGCGTGCACGGCTGTGAGGAGGGAATTCAATGAACTGATTCCGCGTCAGAAGCAAAGCGGCGTGTTGCAGGTGCGAGATGGCCTGCATCTGCCGACTGACAATACCCTGCAATAAAAAGGTTATGCGAAGTTCTCGTGCCGTCTGCAGCGCGGTCACAGACAGCGCGGAAAGGAGCAGAACCAGGACAATAACTCCCCAACGCGCCCTACGGCGACGCTGCGATGCCGTCATGTTTCTTCTCGCCTCCATGGCCGCCTCCATGACAATGGACGCCCGACATACGGCCCAACAGCACCGCGTGCCAGAGCATCCGACCTCCGATTGTATGTTCATCAGCCATGGCAAGGCGGTTAAATCGTCGATTCTGACGATTTTGGTTCAATATCCGCCGCCGATAATTGAACATCCAATAACTGAAGGCAGCGCTGATGCGCTCTGAGCCCACGGAAATCTACTGTCCGGATAATGCGGCATGCTGACGATGTTCGGTGAGCTCCATCAGCAGGGCGTGGGTGCCGGGCTGAGGAGATTCGCCCGTCGGTTGCCGCTGCGTCCAGACACCGGTCGGCCCCAGCTCCCAGGCCTGCCGCTGATCGGCCAGCATGATGTGCAGGATTTCCTCTATGCGATGCGCCAGAGCGGGTGTCTCCACCGGGACAGCCGCCTCAACACGATGAGAGAGATTACGACTCATCCAATCAGCGGACCCCATGAACACCTCAGGTTTGCCCCCATTTTGAAACCAGAACATACGGGAATGTTCAAGAAACCGGCCGATAATGCTGCATACATGTATTCGATCGCTGATGCCGGGAACACCCGGTTTGAGACAGCAAAAACCGCGGACGATGAGGTCAATTTCCACGCCGGCCTGACTGGCGCGATAGAGGGTATCAATAATTTCCATATCCTCAAGGGCGTTCATCTTGGCGATGATTCGCGCCGGCCGCCCGGCGGCGGCGTGCTGAATTTCACGATCGATGCGATCAAGGAATCGCTTGCGCATGTTGACGGGTGCGACGAGCAGTTTGCGATAATCACTTTTTAATGATCTTCCCGTGAGATAGGCGAAGAGATCGACAATATCGGCGCAAATGTCCTCACGGCAGGTGAAAAGTCCCAGATCGGTATAAAGCTGTGCCGTGCGGCTGTTATAATTTCCGGTGGAAATATGGGCATAGGATCGCATGCCATCATCTTCCTGCCGCACAATCAGGGCGATCTTGGTGTGGGTTTTCAGGCCGAGCATCCCGTAAACGACATGCACGCCGGCACTTTCAAGGGC
>JAJZNY010000250.1 GCA_021852245.1 Planctomycetota bacterium
CCCAGCCAACAGGCACCAGGCAGAGCCTGAGTAATCGCTTGTGACGTGGTTGAGACTTAACAGGCATGTGTACCTCGACCTCCAATGTCTCGGATAACAGGCTAACGCACCAAATTCCAGCCGCCTGAGATTATACCGACTTACGCAGGATATTCACGGGAAAAGAGATGGGAGTAGGGATTGGGGCTCAGCGGACGAGAATGGAAAGTTGGGGACGGAAGCGATGCGGAATCGCGCGGGGGACGAGCGAAATCAGCTTTTTTCATAGCCATGGGCCCAGATGACGATGAGAGCCCGAGGTGGTTACAACGCCGGGCGGATACTTGGCGGGCTCACCGGGCTTCGAGGCTTACGGTCGTTGCCCGGATCAGCTTTTCTTGAACCGAGCCAGGATTCGATCAATCCGACGGGCGATACGCGTTTTGACACTCGACGATAAATTCGATTCAATCGCCTTGACGTATCGGAGGGTATATTTCATCCGTTTGGCTTCGAGTTCATCGTAGAACTGATTTCCCTCGCGATAGATTTTCCTGGCCATATGTTGCCGTGTGGGATCCTTCACCGGATCTCCCGGCATCTTGAGGAATATCGCCAGGTTTTTTTCAATTTTATGAAGCAGATGCGGATGGACCAGCCCCTCACGTTCCTGAGTATCAAGCAGCGACCGGGCGGCGGTGAAATTTGTGGCAGAGAGTTTCGCCTGGGTGATCGCCGCCGAATCGGCTCCGCAGCTGATGAGCCAGAATCTGACGGCCTGCGTGCCACGCATGGTCGCGAAGGTTAACGCCTGCTCCACCGGATCGTTGATGCTCAGCACCGTATCAAGCCACTTGGGGTGCTGCCGCCGCCAGTATCCATTCCCGCGTGGAGGCAATTCGTCGACCATCAGACTGATTTTCGGATTATCGGGATATTTCACCAGTTGAATGCGGTCCCTTCGCCCGGCAAATTCGTAAATCATCCGAGGTTGGGGAGGAGTGGCGGACTGATCGGGGTGGCGAAAACGGCGCCAGCGCCGAGTACGGTCATTCATCCGTTGGTACTGATAAAATGCCACGATCCGATTCGGCGGCGGCCCGAAAAAGTCGCCTATATGAAGTACCAGCCACACCACCGCAATGACAAATACCAGCGCGGCTGATAGCAGTTTGATCGTTCTGGGGTCTTTCAATGCCTGCTTATTTATCACAACATCCTCACTGCCTCGTCGGCGTTGTAAGATACCGCCCCCGCAGGCCAGCCCTATCCGTGAAATCCATATCGGCTGCCGCCGCGAGTCACTGATGCCACATCATCCGTCAGTAAGCCTGATGGATGAGCCGTAGGATTAACGGCTCAACGCCTGAAACCTTGCCTATCTTGCCCGATCCATCCGAGGAACTAAGTATAACCCGTTTGATGGTTTATTTTGCGTATGCCGCACAAGAAAGTCAGTTACCAATCCAAACCAAGGGTACACTGCGACCCGTTCCCCGGTTATATTGCTATACGCGGCAACAAACTGGAGGTCGCAAGAATTACCAATTTAGTCGACATGATCCCGCATAAAAATCCCGCGATATGGATTGACCGCGCTTGGCTTGTGGACGCAAATACCGCAGCCGGCAGCAAATACATTCCCAATCGCGATTGCCCGAAAAGCGAATCTGTTGAAAATTTTCGGCCGACTACGCTGATTGAAATGCTCGCGCAGACCGCCGCGTGTTATGCCGCCGCAAAGGCGGGCCGTGAAGCGGGCGCCCTTGGGCACCTGCGGCTGGCCCAGTTGCGGGATGTTGAATTTTCTCCCCTGCCCGCCCCTCCTTTTACCATCGAGCTTATCGTGGAACATGTGCTGGATTACGGCGGCAAATCATTGTGTATCGGCCGAGCTCAGATCGGCGACCGGATCGTTTGCACTGGAAGATTGTATCTTTCTCATGGGACAACCAATGCCTGATATTCAGACGCGACTTATTGAATTGCTGCATAAAAATCTTCGACTCAAGGTACCGATTGCGGAAATAACCGCTGAAACGCCGATCTTTGGCAAACCGGGGCTCGGGTTGGACTCCGTTGACGCGCTGGAAATCGCCGTCCTGTTGGATAAGCATTTTTCCGTCCGCCTTGATGATCAAGACCCGGCGAGCCGCGCCGCGCTGACGACCATCGGCACCCTGGCCGATTTCATTCGCACCAAAACGGGGGCATTGTGAGGGATCCGCCGTGCACCGTCCGCCTGCCGTCCGGGATTGAATTATCCAATCGCGAGCAGGATGCAGCGTCTCAGCGTTACCGTGCTACCGCCCACTTTCCACCCGACGCGATCATGTTCAAAGGCCACTTTCCCGGCGATCCCGTCGCGCCCGGCCATTGCCTGCTGGAACTGGTGCTGGAGATTCTCCAATCCTTCGGATATCGGCTTGAATACAAAACCATTCAGAGCGTCAAATTTCATCTACCCGTGCGACCGGGCGAGGGGTGCACCATGGAAATCCATCTGACGCCGGAGACGGCGGGGGCGTTTACAGCCAATGGCACGCTGCAAAGGGACGGTCATCTGGTGCTGGAGGTTTCAGCGGTCCTGGCGCCCTGTTGCGGGGCGCTGGCCGCTTCCCAGAAGGGATAGAAATTAAACCACTGGAGCGGAAATCGGCGAATCGCATCGGAAAGTACTGATGCATATTCCGCGGCGACCCGCTGTGCGATTCGCGGTTTATCCTCCGGGGCGCCGACCTGATAAGTTCGCGGTGGGCTGACACAGAGTTCATAACGCCGATATCCCGTACGAAACGCAAAGGCAAATACCACGGTCGCCCCCGTCGCAACTGCCGCCATGAAGGGCCCATGCGGCAGACGCACTTCGGCTCCCAACACGTCCGCACGGATGTACCGGTCGGACACTCTGCGGTCGGCGCGCATGCCGACCACCTCCCCCGCCATCAGCGCCCGTGCGGTTTGAATACTTGCGGCCACGGCATCCATGGAATTGATGATATTAAAGGTTTGAAGCGACCGCCATTTCTCGGCCCGAAACCGCTCCGTCTCATCGGACATATCCTGATACATCACAAAGTGCATCCTGCGGCCCCCAAGCAACTGCGACATGCGGGAGGCGGCTATCTCGATCGATCCGACGTGTGCCGTGAGGATCAGCAGGCCGCCGGGGGATTGGATGGCGCTCAGCAGCGCGTCCCTGTTTGGGCATGCCACGGTGAACTTTTTGCCAAGTCCCGCCAACATGGCACTGCAATCGATGAGCGAGAGTGCGTAGTTATACATGTGCTTATGGACCCGCAGAAGCAGACTTATTTTTGAGCGATTCGGTTCCAGACGCCGGAGGTAATCGCAACTGCTCTTCCGCGCCTCTCGATCCCGCAGCCAGAACCACCAGGTGGCAAACCAGCCGATGAGATAGGCAAGCGGCAGGCAGGCGCCGGCCGTCCGCTGCATAAATGCGTTGGCCCGCGTTCCGCAATGATGCCGCAAGCGGGGAGTCAGCTGCGACGAAGGTGAACTGCCGTCAGTATCCCCGGCGGGCGATGGCCCGGCGGCCGAAGGATTGACTTTTTCCCCATTTTGGCGGGCATCCATGGTCATGAGGTCTGTCCGTTCACTTTCTCCGCCAATCGGGCATTTTTATCACCGGGATTCCGGCAGGCGCGGCAGGATTCTGCGACACTCGCGGAACTGCCGCCCTTTCCTTTATAATACTGCGGTTTTCAGATCGGAAG
>JAJZNY010000157.1 GCA_021852245.1 Planctomycetota bacterium
GTCAATTTTGTTGTGCAAGGCACCAAACATCAAAACCGCGGCGCCAGACGGTTTGCGAACATTCGCGACTTGCTCTCGACCCCGAAATTTGCGCTTTAAAACCTGACAAAGAGAGAATACTACATTTTTCCACCGTTGTCAAGTATTTTTGGCAAAAAAATTTCCGGCTGGCCGTTTTTTTTCCGCTTCAGCCGCCAAAGCATGGCGTTTCCTATGCGAAAATGGTGTTATTTCGTAAATGCGTTTCGCAGAAATGGCCGCAAAAAATGCAGCCACTCGTGCGAAACCACGGCTCGGGCGGCGTCAACCTCGGGATGCTCCCGTCCCCGCAATCTCCGCTCCAGCCGCGGCACCTGAAGCCTCATACTTTTCCTATTCGACACAAGCGGCAGTGCCGAGCCTCGGCCGCTTACCCACCCCCAAAATGTCAACGATTTCAATGGCTGGCGACCGCGAAACCGGGCCCACGTCGATTTGCAATATTGGCTCTCCCCGTGGAGCCGCACATCAGGCGACCATGATTCGATCCTTGCCCTGCCCCTTGGCCCGATACATGGCGGCATCGGCTCGTGCCAGCAGGCCGTCAAGCGAGTCATCGCCCGGCCGGATCATCATGATACCTATGCTGAGCGTCGCTGGCCGTCCGATTTGCGGATCGCTTTCAGAACCGTGCGCAAAACTGCGGCGCAATCGCTCCGCAATTCTTGTTGCGCCGGCCTCATCAACACCCTTGAGGAAAATGGTAAACTCATCTCCCCCTCGGCGCCCCAATGAATCGCTTGATCGCAGCGAACTTTGGGCCGTCGCGGCGAATAATCGCAGCAACGCATCACCGGCTTCATGCCCATATTTATCATTAACCTGTTTGAATTCATCGATATCGATGGTCAGGAGTGCATCGCCCAAGCCCTCGGCTTCAACCTTGTCGGTTGCGGTCGATGGTGTACGTCTGTTTTTATTCTGCAGGAGTTGCCGGCGGACGGCCGCCTCAAAAGCATTTCGATTCAGCACGCCGGTCAGGCCGTCGGTATTGGCCGCCACCATCAGTGCGTTTTGCAGACGCTCGGATGCAAGCATCAGGAAGCCCATATTCCAAGCGGTCAACAGCCCAAGTGTACCGGCCAGGGTAAAACCCACGACCGGCGATGGAAGACGCGTGAGGTGATTGGCGGGGTGGATCCACATCGCGACTATTCGGGTGACGTTTCCCACCACAAAAAGCGCAAAGAGTACCATTAAAAACCGCGTAACCTTCAAGTTCGATTTTTTCAGTATGGAAATCAGTTCCCGGATCATCAGCAGGGCAGTCAGGCTTAGCAGGGACGCAACCAGCGTTATGCGGTGGGACATGGTGTCGCTGATGGGAGACTTAAGCTCCAGCAGGATAAAGATCAGGGGAAACGCCAACCACACCCAGGGCTTGAGAGGACGCTTTTCATTAAATGATCTCAGGCCGATCCAATTGAGAAACAGGCCCATCACCACGGCCGTCTGCGAAAACGATACCGCCCAAACGTACGGCACAAAACCGCGCAGGCTTACCAGCGCAAGCCCGATCGCCGCCATTAAATTCCCGATACCCCAAAATCCGAGCCAGCGATCCCGGCGCCGCAACAGCCATGCATACAGATGCGTCGCCGCAAGCAGCAGGGCGATCCCGCTCATCATACAGATGATCGTTCGCACTTCAAAAAACAGAAGGCTCGGGTTACTCTTCGCCATAGTACCTGCTTAAGAATACCGCGATCCTGGCCGTAATTCCACCTTTCACCGCGCTGCATCGTCCGCTGAACTTGTTGATCGACATATATCTTTCTTGGGCTTTCACCGAGAGGCGATAAATAAACCCGCCAGCATTTCAATGCCATGCAGGGCCTGATCCGCCGCAGATGTTGCGGATGCGAATTTTCGGGTACTCCCCAGAATGGCCCGAGGACGATATGTTTTTTTCAGCTAAACGAAATTGCGGGGCGTTTCGGAGAATCTTGAAATCCTAATGATCATCCTCCTTCGACTTTGTCGCGTCCAGCTTTGCTTCGACCGCTCGCAGGCGTTTGGCCAATTCCGGAAGCTGGAATATCTGCAGATAGACTCGCTTGGCCAGTTTGAAATCCATCGCCGGCGTCCCGCCGATATCCCGATTCGGCTCAATATCTGACGTGATGCCCGATTGCGCTGCAGCACGCACCCGGTCACCGATATGAATATGGCCCGCCACGCCCACCTGTCCCGCGAGAACCACATAGTCGCCCGTTGATGAGCTCCCTGCAATGCCAACCTGACTCACCAGCAGATTATGTCGGCCGATCTGACAGTTGTGACCCACCACAACATTATTTCCGATCTTGGTTCCCTCCCCGATTACCGTCGATTCCATCGCCGCCCGTTCAATGACCGTGTTGGATCCGACTTCCACATCATCGCCCAATATCACGTTCCCGATCTGCGGTATTTTGTGATGGATCCCCTGATGGGTCGCAAAGCCGTAGCCGTCGCAGCCAATCACAGCACCTGATTGAACGATGACGCGTTTGCCAAGTCGGCAGAAATCATAGATCACCGCGTTGGGATAAATGATGCAATCCGATCCCAGTTCGGTACCGTCCATGACCTTTACGCCGGGGTAAATGACGCATCGATCTCCGACCACGCAGTTTTCACCAAGGGTAACAAATGGCCCGATATAGCAATCGGCTCCAATTTTTGCCGACGCCGCAATGTCGCACAGCGGCGAAACCAGCGGCTTGGGTTGCGGACGCATGCCATGGATCAGCACCATGATCTGGCGAAATCCGAAATAGGGATCCGCCGCGCGAATCAGGGTAAGAGGGGCTGAAGCTGGACGCTGGATCGATTGGTAATCCAGCTTGGCATCCACCACCACGCACCCCGCGGAGGTGGTGGTCAACTGATGGAGATATTTAATATTCGATACGAAGCTGATGTCTTCCGGGCCGGCCGATTCGAGTCCGCAACATCGTCGAATCCGTCGCTCGCCTTCACCGACGACGGTCCCCCCGATGTGGGCGGCCAGCCTGCTGACGGTAAATGGGGCGGTTTCGCCGGAAGCGGACTGGGAAGTAGCTTGTGGGGAACCGGGCATCTGATCTCCTCTGAGGCACCCTGTTGCAGCCGACGACGACCTCCGCCTTCAACGGCTGCCATATGGCGGACTGACCTGAGTCGGCCCGCCACGTTAGCATGTGAGTATAGTGGATAAATCGGGTTACCTCCCCCCTGATGCATGGTTATTCTTCTGCGCTGCGGGTGAAATGTGAAATCGGTTGATCGTTCAATCTTGGGCCCGGCGAATGAAAGTGGCACGTCAGCCGAAGGCGACTCGATGGCGGCTCGGCTGGCGGATCGAATCGTTGAATTTGGTCAACGTGACCGTGTTGCCGGATTCATTGAAAACGACACTGTTCATGAAGGCACGCATCAAAAGCAGGCCGCGGCCGGACGTCTGCTCAAGATTGTGTTCGCTGGTAGGGTCGGGTACGGCAGCGGGATTAAAGCCGTCTCCCTCATCCGCAATGACGATATCACACCGTCGGGGGGTCACACGGTATTTAATGTGAATCTGCTTGGAGGCGTCAGATCGGTTCCCGTGCCGGATGGCATTGTTGATGGCTTCTTCCACGGCAAGCTTCAGAGCAAAAAGGTCCCGGTCGGTAAAAGCATGCATCTGAC
>JAJZNY010000348.1 GCA_021852245.1 Planctomycetota bacterium
CATTTTGAAACGGTTTTTTTTCAAACACACCCATGGGCCCATTCCACACGACGGTACGTGCGGTGGAAATCAATTTGGCGTAATGCTGTGCGGTGGCGGGACCGATATCAAAGCCTTCCATATCGTCAGGGATATCGCCGACCACCACGCGGGTCTGCGCCTGATCGGTCATTTCCCGGGCCACGACCGTATCGGTGGGAAGAATCAGCTTGCCACCGGCCTTTTGCAGCAGCGAGCCGGCAAGCGGAGCCTTGTCTTTTTCGCACAGCGATTTGCCCACCTTTTTTCCCTGCGAAAGGAAAAACGTATAGGCCATCGCCCCACCGATTAATACATAATCCGCCTTAGAAAGCAGGTTTTCAATGACCGCGATTTTATCCGACACCTTGGCCCCGCCGAGAATGGCAATGAACGGTCGATGCGGATGGTCAAGTGAATCGCCTAGAAATTTCAATTCTTTTTCAATAAGCATACCAATGACGCGCCGTCCCGGGCCGAGTTTTTCCGGCACGCCGTAGGTGGAGGCATGCTGCCGGTGGGCGGTACCAAAGGCGTCATTGACGTACAGATCGCCAAGAGCCGCAAGCTGGCCGGCGAACTCGGCGTCGTTCTTTTCCTCCCCCTTGTGAAAGCGGGTATTTTCAAGCACCAGCACATCGCCGGGTTTCAGAGCGGCCACCATGCCACGCACCACTTCCCCGACGCAATCCGGTGCAAGCTTGACCGGTTTGCCCAGCAGTTTGGCCAGATGCTCGGCCGCCGGCTTGAGTGAATATTTCGGCTCCGGCCCGCCCTTGGGCCGTCCGAGATGACTCATCAGGATGGCGATACCGCCCCGATCGATGATATTTCGGATCGTCGGAAGCGCGGCGACGATCCGCCGGTCGTCGGTGATGTTAAGCTTTTCATCCAGTGGAACATTAAAGTCGACGCGTACCAGAACTTTTTTACCATTTACCGCCAAGGATGTCACTGTTTTTTTTGCCATGTGGATTGATGATCCCTTCCCGATCAAAAGCGTTCATTTTCCCAACACCGTGGATCAAGACCCCGGCCCGATTCCGGCTATGCTAGATAATCCTGCCGGTGCGGTCAAGGCAAACGTTTTGGCGGATGGAGGATTTTTCTACTGGCTGCAATCCGGCCTCGGCTGATTCTCCGCACGTGATTGTGTTGTCAGCGAAGCCGATCACGCCGTCATGCTTTTGAACGGCGTAGACCTAAACATGCCTATGTTTATGATTAACGCAGGCGCTTTTGCCGGTACCTTTCTGGAAGACCGGATGACAGGTACATTTTTCATTTATCGGTGTAAGCATTCTCTAATTGGCTGGTCTTAGCCGCGTCGGTGGACTATCCGAGATCAGGGCATAGTGCTCTATTCGAACCGCAAAGCCTACAACCTCGACAAGATGCTCGAATACCTCAGCCATGAGCGGTCGGTGTTTCTGATCTATCTGATCGGGGTAAAGCCCGGGGCTATTGTAAACACGGTTTTGGTATCGATTTTTCAGCGGCAACTGCTGAAGGCAACGATATTGCTGAAGCACTGGTCCGGCCGAAATTCGCGCGGAGTCACACAATTTGAGGGTCGAGCGCTCAACCAACTTATCACCCACCCGAAACAGGATATCGACGAGAGCGAAGCCGTCGCGTTCCTTGAAAAGGTTATCGGGCTATAGCTTCCAACTTCCGTTTTACACCTCAGATGCTCTACAGGTTCGCAGTCTGAGCGGCAGTTCCAAGACGGCTACGATGGCTTTCGGGCGTTGATACCACCATTCATGAAATTCCCAAAATTGACGCACAAACTCCAGACATTTCGGATCATTTTATGGCGTTTTCCGGCAGAATTGGGGGTAGAAAAGGTATCCTTGATGGAGGGCCGGAACCGCATGAAAACGCTGTAGAATCAGTGATTTTTGAAGATTCCAAAGCACAAAAGGAAAACTCCGCGGGTAGGATTCGAACCTACAACCAGTCGGTTAACAGCCGACTGCTCTACCATTGAGCTACCGCGGAAAGTAGCATTTTTAACCACCGTCATTTTGCGCCTCTGCGGCCCAATGTCAAGCCTCATTTCAGGCCCGATGAGCCACGACAAAAAAAATCAGAAATTTATTTGACAACTGCCAGTTCGTGCAGCATAATAATACCGTTTTATGATTTGCCGGATAAGATATAAATAAACCGGCATATCTGATGTTGAAGGTTTCGTGGAGGGGTTGGAGAGTCGATTCAAACGGCTTAATCAACCCAACAATTTATTTCCGATATCTGCTGTTCGGAGCATGTTGCGCCGCGCGGAATCGGGTGAAGTATGCGTAGGGAGGACACTATGCGCATCGATCGGTACTGTTCCGCTCCAACCCAACACTTGTTCAAACGCATTTCGGCCGCATTCCTGCTGGCATCTGCGGCGGCTGCCCTGACGCACGGCGCAGCGGCCCGGGCGGATACCACCCTGGGATCATTTACGCTTTCCAATTATTACACGCCGACGAGCCCGACGAATTCCACCCCTACCGATCCGAGCAATCCTCTGAGTGCAACGGTCACCTTCACCTATCTGAATCCGGCGGCCGCTGGCGGCTATAACCTCGCGGTACAGATTGCCAATACTTCGACACCGGTATCAACCAATGAACTGATTCGTGACATTGTTTTTCAGGTTTCGGATCATGGGAATCTGTTGACCGGCACACCAACGAGCAGCACGGTGTACCTGGCGAGCCACGCCACCGAGTACTCCGGCGGGAGTACGACTACCATTTGGCCCGGCGGAAGCTTGTCTTCGCCTTGGGCGATAGGTTCATCAGCGTCGTATGCAAATTCTTATGATCTGACGAGCCAAGCGCTGTATCAGAATAGAAATCTTGATATGATCGGCCCCCCGTTATCGGATATGGGCAGTGCGAATCAGACGGTTGGATCGGAACCTCTCGCCCCCGCTTTACTGCCATACGGCAATAGCAACAGCATCACGTTTGATGTCAATATACCGAACTTGGATAGTGCAGCAACGATTCAGAACATTTATGTCGGCTACGGATTTACAACGACATTGGGAGGCTATGTTCCGCTCGGCGGCTACGTATTAATTCCATCGAGCGATCCGCCGGCGCCCGTTCCCGAGCCATCAACCGCCGCAGCAACCGGGGTCATGCTTGGTCTGGCCGGATTATTTATCCGCAGGCGCCGAGCCTGACGCGGCGCTGCAAGCCGTAAATCGTACCAGAACCTGATGCTCACGCTGATCATTGATCATGTGGATTACACCATCGGGTGACGGCACGCCGTCGACGATCACTTGCCGGTCGGTCGAAGGCTCCATCGTGATGTGGTAAAAGGTTTCGCAGTAGCGGTAATGGAGTTTGAACGCAGACCATTTTGCAGGGAGTCGGGGCTCGAACCAGAGCCGATCCGCGGAAACCCGAATACCCATGAAGGTTTCCACCAGCAGGCGGTACATCCATCCGGCGGAACCGGTGTACCATGTCCAACCGCCACGGCCGGGACATGATGCCAGGGTGTAGACATCTGCCGCGACAACATACGGCTCGACACGATAGGTGCTGATATCTTCGGCCGAAGCGCCATGATTGATGGGATTGATCAATTGGAAAAGATCCCATGCTTTTTCGACCTCACCCGCAAGTGCAAAAGCCATGATGGCCCACACG
>JAJZNY010000457.1 GCA_021852245.1 Planctomycetota bacterium
CTGATGATTCACCGTTTCTATTTTTCGGCTCCCATCTTCCAAAATCTTGAACCAAAACCCCCATTCGATTCCATCACAGCCGATTCCACGGCATACTCGACCACCAGGTTTTCTTTGCCAGCCATTTTTTGCCCGCAAATGTGCTGACCGCGTAGCGGCTGGGCATTGGAGGATCGATAACAAATGGAGATTCGCGAATTAAACGACCGGCCTGCTCGCGGATGGGTTGCAGTTTCGGCAACATCCGTTCAATGTCGTCCATCCAGCCGGGCTGCCCCATTTCCTCCCAAACCATGGCGATGATGTCTGAATCGCTGGAGCCGTCGATCATATAAGCGCCGATCAGCGGGCATTTACTGAAGATATCCAGCGTATACGCTCCAGGGTCCATAAAGAATGGTCGCGCCGCCATCGCCTCGCGTGCCTCGATGGCAAATTTTGCGATCATCCGAGCAGCATTGGCGGCCGCCTTCGCCGCCCCGATGGCCGGGCTCAGCACAACATCGGCCCCTTTGGCCGCCAAGGCCGCGGCATGGGCTCCGGTACTTGCTGTGCAAATGGCCGCCTTGGTTGCCGTGAAGGCAATGTCGCGATTGAGCAGGTGCTCAACGGCTTCAAGCGCCCGCCTCGGGTCACCCAGAGCCACCACATCGCGACCTGCGCCGACCTGATATCTCTGGTACCCTTTATGCACCACCGACGCCCAGAAGTAGAGCGCTTCGCTACCGTCCTTCACAAGTGAAAACAGCGGGAGCATGCTTAATACGTGATCCGCTACCTGCTGGGCTGCCTGCAAGCCCGTCTCGCGGGCGATGGTGGCCGCGAATTGTGACACTTCCTGAATCTGGGTGCCGAAAAACTCATTGAGGATGCTCATCATTTCCGCATTGGCCATTTTTTTTACGGGAGCAATCGCCATCGACCCCACTGCACTGGCCGTTTTACCCACATCACTCTTCGCCGTTTGAACATCGTGGAGAACACTGTAGGCACTGTACGCCTGGGATTTGCCATCCATCGCCTGGTTGCCCACCTGCGTACCAAATTTTTTCAGCGGTTGGGTCTTATTTCCGCCCCCCTGATTTTTAATCTCATTGCGTAATTCGGTGACCGCCTGCCCCATCTTCTCCGCCGTGAGCGCCAGCCGCAGCTTGATCTTATGCCCGGCAAAAATCGCCCGCAACCGGGCCGGTTGCTCTTTGGCTACAACTCTCAGAATTTCCGCATCCTTGCTGTCGAGCGGCAGGCGCATGGATTCCAAGGTACCCATCAGGGCCGTAATTGGCTTGGCTGGGGGTTTATTGCGTGGATCGGCCTCCCAATTGGTGCCTTCATTCTGCATCCAGCGTGTCAGGGCAATGCGAATTTGTGTCGCTTTCTCCGGTGTGGGATTTTTGTTGTATTCCTCAATGCGATCATCAATCGCCTTGAAGAGCTTGCTTCGGGGCTTGGTGATCCCCAATTCCGTCTGTGCCTTCCAATCTTTCAGAGTTGGTATTTTTGCCATGGCCGGAACCTCAGATTAAAACTTTGCCCACGGATTTTACCTTATGAATCAGTTCCCGCGATTCCTGCAGATTCGCTCACCTGTCCCACTGGATCTCCGGAACGTTAACCCTCACGATCCAGCCCGCCGATGGATTTTATCGCCGCAAGCGCATCAGGCGAGAGATCAGCAATGACATCCAGAAAATCCATATTGATGAGTTTCCGTGCACGTTTGAGAATCATGGGAACCGGACTCGACGGTTCGGCGGCCTCCAGATATCGACAGATGTCGTCGATGGCCCGAATGCAATCATCGCGGCTGCTGATTCCCCGTTGTGCCATCGGCGCGGCGGTTGAGGCGACCGGCATGGCTGCTGAACCGGACGCGTCAGCCCCGGCGGTTACAGCCGGAGCGGAGGGCGAAAGTCGCTTTTGAATCTGCATGGTCCAATTTTGAATGATCTTTCGCGTTCCCCGCAGATCGGCTCCTCGGCCGGACCCCACATGCATGGTCAATGTCTTATCAATACTGTCCCACGCCTGCAGGGCTTCAGCGGCCCCCTGATAAAGAGCCGAGAGCCGCTCCGGAGGCGTATCGCTGAAGGCCGCTTCAATCTCGGCTGGAGAGGGCGCCTTTTCATCCGCCCCGGCGGGGAGTTCGCCGGTGCTGATCATGATCTGCCGAAGTGTGACCGGGCCGAACTGCCGCGAATCATTCAGCGGGACTTCCAGAAACCGCTGTGGAAATTTTAATGGGTCGGCAAATGCATCCGCGGGCGGCGACATGGACGCAATGGCATTAACCCTCAGCGTGGGGTCATTGTCATCCTCCGCATCCAATGGTGGCATGAGGTCCGGCCAGTAAGTCTGCAGATGCTGATCCAGGAGCAGCAGCCCATCCCGCACTCCTTCGATACCCCGCAGTCGTGCCTGTGCCAGAACCAGATACACCATGACGCGCAGGTCCTTGGTGCGATGGAGCAATGCGTTGCAGCGAACATGAATATCCTGCCAATCCGGTTCCTCGGCCGGTGTTTTGACACTCCCCATTTCCTGCTCCGGCTTGCCGGGCATGAGACGTTCGAGTTCTGTAAACTCGGGATCATATGACAGATCTTCGCCACAGGGTGTGTCGGCGGAGATGGGTTTGAGCAACTCATCGACGTTCAGATCGTACATGTCGTCACCTCGTTCTGTCAGTTGCAATTTACCAGATTTATTCGGCATGTCGAGGCGCATCACCAAGCACCTTGCGGCCACAGGTCGAAAGAAAACCCCGGCCGGCTTTTATGACGACCGGGGTTAATAGATCAGCTTTATTATCCGACGAAGTTGCGGCCAGTCGATCAAGCCGGACGGCGGCGGATCAATAATCCGAGAGTTGCCACGCCCATCAGAGCCAGCGCACTGGAATAAAGACCGTTGCTGTTGGCGTCGCCGATGACGAATTCACCAATCGGACCGTTCTGTCCGACACCACTGTTTGCGCCGGTGGCGGGAATCGCCTCGAGCGTGAGTTCACTGCCGGTCGTGCTCGGTCCAGTAGGTCCAGTCGGTCCGGTTGGGCCAGTCGTCCCGCTACCGGTCAGCACTTCCCACGCCGCCGTCGATGTGGTCGTGCCGGTTTTATATGTTCCAGAGCCATTGTTCGCCACCGTTACGGTGTTGAGCGCCGTATCCTGCAAGCTCGGAGCATTGGAACCGAGGGTGTAACCGTTAATCTGAAAGTGAATCGCCCCGACCGTCTGCGACACTTCGTAAACCGGGTCAGATGTGTTATGTACGGTCACCGTTAACTGACCGTTGCTGACCAAAAATCCGATCACGGCGCTGTACGGTCCATTGTCGTCGTTAGGGGCGGTCGAGTACGAATTGGTCGCCTGATAATACACGTAGCTTTGGGGGGTCGCCTGAGCCATACCGGTCGAGAACAATCCCCCTGCCATCGGCGCAATGGCAGCCGCCGCCATCCACAATTTAGACCGACGCGGAACCGCTGCATTCCTGCAAGACTTGAACATCACTCCCTACCTCCGATAAATGTGAAACACCGCGAGCAGCCAAAACCACATCGGCTTTGATAAAACTGCTACCTAAAACAGACTGTAGAGAAAAGTTACGAAATGCTTTTTTTCTCTCTCTACCGCGTTAAGGAACACCGCAGAAAGCTTGTTCAGCGTTCCATTAACTTC
>JAJZNY010000400.1 GCA_021852245.1 Planctomycetota bacterium
CCAGGATTTTTCTTTTGCCGGCACTCATGCTTCTTGCGATGCTCTCGTCTTTTGCGGTGGGCACGTGGATTGCGGCACTGAACACCCGGTTTCGGGATTTCGGCCTGCTGGTGCCGCTGATTATCCAGGTGTGGTTGTTTTTGACGCCGATCGCCTATCCGCTTTCGCTGGTCCGGGCCAGCGCTCCACACTGGTTGTACTTCATCTATACTCTCAATCCGGTGGCGGTGATTGTAGAATTTTCGCGATGGATTGTCCTCGGAATGGCGCCGCCTATTCCTCTGCCGTCCGTGCTGTCATTGGTGGGGGTTCTGGTGCTTCTGATATCAAGCGCCTATTTTTACAAGAAACAGGCGGATTTATTTGCCGATTTTGTCTGACTTTTTTTGCTGCTCCGCCTTGGGGGCAGACATGGAGCTTGAATCTTGTCCGAGACGGTAATCCTCGCGGATAATCTGGGAAAACGCTACCAGCGTGGCGCCGTCGGTGGGCCGACAACCCTGCGCGACACCATCGGCCGGTGGTTGGCGCTGGGGGGCAACACAGCCCATCGTCACCTCGGTGGATCCGAGACATTCTGGGCACTGCGAAACGTGTCCTTTGAAATCAAGCGCGGGGAGGTCGTTGGAATCATCGGAGCCAACGGTTCCGGTAAAAGCACGCTGCTGAAAATATTAAGCCGGATTACACGACCGACGGAGGGGCGGGCAACCCTTCATGGTCGAATCGCGACACTTTTGGAGGTTGGCACTGGCTTTCATCCGCAACTCACCGGGCGGGAAAATATCTTTCTTAACGGCGCCATCATTGGCATGTCACGGGCGGAAGTCGCCCGCAAGTTTGATGAAATTGTCGCTTTTTCAGGCGTGGAGGAATTCATCGAAACGCCGGTGAAGCATTACTCCAGCGGTATGTATACGCGGCTGGCGTTTGCGGTTTCGGCGCATCTTGATCCGGAAATCATGCTTGTCGATGAGGTGTTGGCCGTCGGTGATCTGGCGTTTCAACGGCGGTGCATGGAACGCATGGCCAAGGCTCGTGATGAAGGTCGAACCATCCTGTTTGTAAGCCACGGCCTCTCGTCGGTCAATAAACTTTGCAGTCGTGCCCTGCTTTTGGAGCACGGCCGCTGCACGATGATGGGAACGTCGGAGGAAATTACCGGTGAATATGCGGCGAAGGTTTCGCTGGCGGAAGAAAAACTCCACGAGCCGCAGCCGGTGGTCGAGTTGCCAGCGCCCCAGGAACCCTCCGCCGCGGTGGGTGTCCGGCTTTCCATCTTGGATGAATCGGGCTCGCCGCGAGTCAAATTCGATGTGGGAGAGTCGTGGTGTGCAGAATTTGATTTTCAGGTACACGAAGCTACCGAAAATTTAGTGGCAGCCGTGGGTTTGGCGACACCGGACGGCGTTGCGATCGCCACTTTATGGTCGCCGCCGACAGCGGTCATGCCGGGACCCCACCGATTCGTTGCCGAATTCAACCTTCCGCTGGCGGGGGGAGTCTATTCACTCCATGTCGGGTTGAGCGCGGGAGATTCATCGCTCTATTATCGGGGCGACGCGGCCGGTTTTTCCGTTTTTCCCTCCACCCGACTGGTGCGGCCATGTCGGGATCATGGAGCGGGGTTTTTATATCCGACCCATGCCCCGCCCATCATGGCGCTGTAGAATCGATGCCCATTTAGCGCATCGCGGGGATTCGAAGCATCAGGTTTTATTGGAGACGCCAAGTTGGCAAAGATACACTACAAAAAATCACGCAAAAATTTCGGCTCGGACATTCCGCCCGACAAACTGCAATTTTATATTCCGGACCCCAAAACCGCGAAAAGGTGCTTCCAGCAGAATGTCGATCCCCGCTCGAAGTTTCTTCCCACGCCCATCGAAGGCATCCGGGCGCATGTGGGAGCGGGGCAGAATATCCGCACCGGGTATGACAACATCGACGCATATCCGAATATTCACCGTGCGGATTATGTTCAGACGACCGTGGAAAAATTTGCCCGCGCGGAAACACTCGACACGCTTTATGAACCGGATTCTCTTGCTGAAATACGTCTCCATCACGTCTTTGAACACATCAGCATTCTCGATCTGGATCGGACGCTTCGCACATGGAATAAACTCCTGAAGATGGGCGGAACCGTATTTTTGGAGGTGCCCGATTTCGATGCCTGTATACGCCGAATCCTGGCCTTGAATGACGACGCGCGGACAGAGATTTTCTATCGGCACATTTTCGGCAGTCAATTTACCGCCGGAGAATATCATCGCAACGGCCTCACGCCATTAAGGCTGATTCGCCTGCTGGAACAGTACGGTTTTGAGGTCACGCTTGCCTACACCCAGTGGACCTATCGCAGCCCCAATCCGTTGCATATGAATTATCCGCATAATGAGCCGCTGCCTGATCTCACGGTTGCGGCCCGGAAGGTGCGCGAGTCATCCCCGCGGGCGTCCGAGATGTGGACCCATGAATCCTATCGCCTGCAGTACCCCAATCCGGAAATCAGCAGCTTGAAGGTGCCCGGCGACGCGCTATCCGATGAGGTGGCCCGCTGCGAGCGTAAACGGGTTGACAGCATCGCCAGGTGGCTGGGGCAGGAGTGCGAAAATATTCCGGCCGATGCTGAAATCATCATTTTTTCCTCCGGTGTGGTGGACATTCCGCAGGTGACCGGTCGTCGGGTAGAACGTATTGATATGAGCGGCAGTGCGTCGGACGTGGCGTCAGTAGCGGCAAAGAAAGTTACCGCATCCGTCGATGCGGTATTAGCGGTGGGGGTGATTGAAAACTCAATAGATCCACTGGGCGCGTTAAAAGCAATGGCGAGTCTGCTTCGCCCCGGTGGATGGCTTGGCATGACTCCCGCTCCTACACGGCCGGATCAGGCGGGTCACCTGCATCTGCACAATCCTTCGCCTCATTGGTACCAGGCTGCCTGCGAGGCCGCCGGGCTCACCGTCAAGCGATGCGAGGTGGTCGGCAGAACATTTGAATCTCTGTTGGAACAGATGACAGAGGTGGCATCGCGATTGGAACAGCTCAGCAGCGAGATGCGTGATCATCCTTTGGTGCGATATCTCCGGGAGGCGGGACATTATCCAATGGCCAATTGGCTGGCACATGGAGATGATCTTTTTGCGGTCGCGTCGACGCCGATGCTCGGCGGCATCCTAGCGCAAAAGTCGGAAACGGGAGCCGAAGTGTGAAAGTCATCTCGCGCCTGCAGGGTGGGTTGGGAAATCAACTTTTTCAGTACGCCGCAGCCCGGGCGCTGGCGCTGCGGCTCGGAGCGCAGGTGGTATTTGATGTCAGTGCTCTGAAACTGGATCAAAAACGTCAATTTGAGCTCCACGCGTTCCGCTTTCCTTCGACACTGCGGATTGCATCGCATCCGGACGGACGGCGGCGCAATCCACTGTCGCGCTGGCTGAATCCTCGGGAAATCGTAAGGGAAAAGCATTTTGAATATAACCCCGATATTGAAAAGCTCGACGCTCGATCCTCCATCCACCTGATTGGATATTGGCAGACTGAAAAATACTTCAAATCGGTTGAGGGGCAGATTCGCAGTGATCTTGAATTTGCCAGCTCGCCCGACAAACCCAACGCGATCATGCTGGAGAAAATCCAATCCGTTCCTGCAGTCTCCGTCCATTTTC
>JAJZNY010000073.1 GCA_021852245.1 Planctomycetota bacterium
GAAAATGGACGGAGACTGCAGGAACGGATTGGATTTTCTCCAGCATGATCGCGTTGGGTTTGTCGGGCGAGCTGGCAAATTCAAGATCACTGCGAATCTGCCCCTCAACCGATTTGAAGTATTTTTCGGTCTGCCAATATCCAATCAGATGGATGGATGATCGGGAATCGAGCTTTTCAATATCGGGGTCATATTCAAAATGCTTTTCCCTCACGATCTGCCGGGGATTGAGCCAACGGGCCAACGGATTGCGCCGCCGTCCGTCCGGATGCGATGCAATCCGCAGCGTCGAGGGGAAGCGGAACGCGTGGAGCTCAAATCGACGTTTTTGATCCAGCTTCAGAGCACTGACATCAAATTCCACCTGCGCTCCAAGTCGCAGCCCCAGCGCCCGGGCTGCGGCGTACTGAAAAAGTTGATTTCCCAACCCACCCTGCAGGCGTGAGATGACTTTCACACTTCGGCTCCCGTTTCCGACTTCTGCGCGAGGATGCCGCCGAGCATCGGCGTCGACGCGACCGCGAAAAGATCATCCCCATGTGCCAGCCAATTGGCCATTGGATAATGTCCCGCCTCCCGGAGATATCGCACCAAAGGATGGTCACGCATATCTCCGCTGAGCTGCTCCAATCGCGATGCCGCCTCCGTCATCTGTTCAAACAGAGATTCAAATGTTCTGCCGACCACCTCGCACCGCTTGACGGTGAGCCCGGCGGCCTCGCAGGCAGCCTGGTACCAATGAGGCGAAGGATTGTGTAGATGCAGTTGGCCCGCCTGATTCGGCCGTGTCGGAGCGGGAGTCATGCCAAGCCATCCACCGGGGCGAAGCAGACTCGCCATTGCTTTTAACGCGCCCAGGGGATCTATTGAGTTTTCAATCACCCCCACCGCTAATACCGCATCGACGGATGCGGCACCTTTCTTTGCCGCTACTGACGCCACGTCCGACGCACTGCCGCTCATATCAATACGTTCTACCCGACGACCGGTCACCTGCGGAATTTCCACCACACCGGGCGAAAAAATGATGATTTCAGCATCGGCCGGAATATTTTCGCACACCTGCCCCAGCCACCTGGCGATGCTGTCAACCCGTTTACGCTCGCTGCGGGCCACTTCATCGGATAGCGCGTCGCCGGGCACCTTCAAGCTGCTGATTTCCGGATTGGGGTATTTCAGGCGATAGGATTCATGGGTCCACATCTCGGACGCCCGCGGGGATGGCTCGCGCACCTTCCGAGCCGCAACCGTGAGATCAGGCAGCGGCTCATTATGCGGATAATTCATATGCAACGGATTGGGACTGCGATAGGTCCACTGGGTGTAGGCAAGCGTGACCTCAAAGCCGTACTGCTCCAGCAGGCGAATCAGCCTTAATGGCGTGAGGCCGTTGCGATGATATTCTCCGGCGGTAAATTGACTGCCGAAAATGTGCCGATAGTAAATCTCTGTCCGCGCGTCGTCATTCAAGGCCAGGATTCGGCGTATGCAGGCATCGAAATCGGGCACTTCTAAAAATACGGTTCCGCCCATCTTCAGGAGTTTATTCCATGTGCGAAGCGTCCGATCCAGATCGAGAATGCTGATGTGTTCAAACACGTGATGGAGACGGATTTCAGCAAGAGAATCCGGTTCATAAAGCGTGTCGAGTGTTTCCGCGCGGGCAAACTTTTCCACGGTCGTCTGAACATAATCCGCACGGTGAATATTTGGATATGCGTCGATGTTGTCATACCCGGTGCGGATATTCTGCCCCGCTCCCACATGCGCCCGAATGCCTTCGATGGGCGTGGGAAGAAACTTCGAGCGGGGATCGACATTCTGCTGGAAGTACCTTTTCGCGGTTTTGGGGTCCGGAATATAAAATTGCAGTTTGTCGGGCGGAATGTCCGAGCCGAAATTTTTGCGTGATTTTTTGTAGTGTATCTTTGCCAACTCGGCGTCTCCAATTAAACCTGATGCTTCGAATCCCCGCGATCACTCAATGGCTGGGGATTTTACAGTGCGATGATGGGCGGGGCATGGGTCGGATATAAAAACCCCGCTCCATGATCCCGATGCGGGCGGACGAATCGAGTGGACGGCAGAACCGAAAAACTTGCCGCATCACCTCTAAAATAGAGCGACGAATCCCCCGTACTCAACCCGACATGGAGTGAATATACTCCCCCCGCCAGCGGAAGGTTGAAATCGGCAACGAATCGGTGGGGTCCCGGCCTGACCGCTGTCGGCGGCGACCATAAAGTGCTGATCGCAACGCCGTCCGGTGTCGCCAGACCGACGCCTGCCACCAGATGATCAGTTGACTCGTGTACCTGAAAATCAAATTCTGCGCGCCACGACTCTCCCACATCGAATTTGACTCGCGGCGAGCCCGATTCATCCAAGATGGAAAGCCGCACACCCACGGCGGCGGAGGGTTCCTGGGGCGCTGGCAACTCGACCACCGGCTCCGGCTCGTGGAGTTTTTCTTCCGCCAGCGAAACCTTCGCCGCATATTCGCCCGTAATTTCCTCCGACGTTCCCATCATCGTGCAGCGGCCGTGCTCCAAAAGCAGGGCACGACTGCAGAGTTTATTGACCGACGAGAGGCCATGACTTACAAACAGGATGGTCCGACCTTCATCGCGAGCCTTGGCCATGCGTTCCATGCACCGACGTTGAAACGCCAGATCACCGACGGCCAACACCTCATCAACAAGCATGATTTCCGGATCAAGATGCGCCGAAACCGCGAATGCCAGCCGCGTATACATGCCGCTGGAATAATGTTTCACCGGCGTTTCGATGAATTCCTCCACGCCTGAAAAAGCGACAATTTCATCAAACTTGCGTGCGACTTCCGCACGTGACATGCCGATGATGGCGCCGTTAAGAAAGATATTTTCCCGCCCGGTGAGTTGCGGATGAAAGCCCGTGCCAACCTCCAAAAGTGTCGCGATTCGACCATGAAGGGTTGCCCGCCCCTCCGTCGGTCGTGTAATCCGGCTTAATATTTTCAGCAGGGTGCTTTTACCGGAACCGTTGGCTCCGATGATCCCAACGACCTCCCCGCGCTTGATTTCAAAGGACACGTTGCGCAGTGCCCAGAATGTCTCGGATCCACCGAGGTGACGATGGGCTGTGTTGCCCCCCAGCGCCAACCATCGGCCGATGGTGTCGCGCAGGGTTGTCGGCCCACCGGCGGCGCCGCGCTGGTAGCGTTTTCCCAGATTATCCGCGAGGATTACCGTCTCGGACAAGATTCCAGCTCCATGTCTGCCCCCAAGGCGGAGCAGCAAAAAAGATCAGACAAAATCGGCAAATAAATCCGCCTGTTTCTTGTAAAAATAGGCGCTTGATATCAGAAGCACCAGAACCCCCACCAAAGACAGCACGGACGGCAGAGGAATAGGCGGCGCCATTCCGAGGACAATCCATCGCGAAAATTCCACAATAACCGCCACTGGATTGAGAGTATAGATGAAGTACAACCAGTGTGGAGCGCTGGCCCGGACCAGCGAAAGCGGATAGGCGATCGGCGTCAAAAACAACCACACTTGGATAATCAGCGGCACCAGCAGGCCGAAATCCCGAAACCGGGTGTTCAGTGCCGCAATCCACGTGCCCACCGCAAAAGACGAGAGCATCGCAAGAAGCATGAGTGCCGGCAAAAGAAAAATCCTGG
>JAJZNY010000096.1 GCA_021852245.1 Planctomycetota bacterium
GGAAGGTGCCTTCCACCGCCTTGCCGTCGGCTTCCTTCGGCCCCGTCCATCCTTTGGGCGTAATG
This sequence comes from Planctomycetota bacterium, assembly GCA_021852245.1. The sequence goes on from JAJZNY010000096.1 coordinate 66, forward strand.
AAAATCAGCATCGGCCAGCGGGGCCTTTCCACCTCGGCCCGGCCGTGGCGGGCCCGGCGCTGGTATTCCCGTATCTTCCGCACCGCCTCATCCAATGCCTGCGCCATCTTTCGGTGCATGCTCACCGGTTCATGCCCCTCCACCACAATCGGCTCCCATCCGTACCCCCGCATCAGCGACATCAATTCCTCGCGGCTGATACGGGCCAGTACCGTCGGATTGCTGATCTTGTACCCATTGAGATGCAGAATCGGCAGCACCGCACCGTCGCCGGCGGGGTTGATGAATTTATTAATGTGCCACGACGTTGCCAGCGGCCCCGTCTCAGCTTCCCCGTCACCGACCACACATGCTGCTATCAGATCCGGGTTGTCCAACACCGCACCGCAGGCGTGCGCCAGCGAATATCCCAACTCGCCCCCTTCATGAATCGACCCGGGCGTTTCAGGGGCGACATGGCTCGGTATTCCGCCGGGAAAGCTGAACTGCCGAAACAGTTTCGCCAGACCCGCCTCATCCTGCGTAATGTGCGTGTAAATCTCGCTGTAGGTCCCCTCAAGATACGTATGCGCGACCACCGCCGGCCCCCCGTGTCCCGGGCCGGAGATGTAGATCATGTTCAGATCATGCAATTTAATAATCCGATTCAGATGCGTATAGATGAAGTTCTGTCCCGGCGTCGTTCCCCAATGCCCCAGCAGCCGCGGCTTGATGTGGCTCAGATCAAGCTTTTCCTTGAGCAGTGGATTGGCCAGCAGATAAATCTGCCCCACAGAAAGATAGTTTGCCGCCCGCCAATAGGCATCCATCAACCGAATTTCCCTGTCGCTCAGACTTTCGGTCGCGGACATCGGCCGATGGTCATGTCCCTTGGCGCCTCCCTTCTCGACGCTATTGCGTTTGGCGCGTGTGGTGTTTTTTGCCATGTGTCACTCCTGTTCGCAGTAAATCAACGGTAATGTGTCCCATCTCCAGCTCTTCATCCGTTTTGAGGCACCAGACGGTGGGGCCTGTGCCGGGGGGGCTGATTTTCTCCGCTCCGCGGCGATTCGCCGACGCATGGAGTCGGATGCCGAGGTGTCCCAGATGGCTTGTAATATGGTGCCGAATCATGTGCGAATGTTCCCCGATCCCGCCGCTGAAAACCAGTGCGTCAACTCCGTCAAGCTCCGCCGCGTAAGCACCAATCTGTCCCGCGATCCGGCGGCAGAATATATCCACAGCCAACCGGGCCCGTTGATCTCGCCGCGACAGCAAGACTTTCATATCGCCGCTGCCCGCAATACCCGCCAGCCCGCAATTGGCGTTCATCCACGCCTCCATGCCGGCGTGAGAAATATTTTCGCGTTTCATCAGATACAGGACCACACCCGGATCAATATCCCCGGTGCGATGCCCCATCGTCACCCCCGCAAGGGGGGTAAAGCCCATGGTGGTTGCGACGGTTTTTCCGCCCCGCAGAGCCGCCAGACTGCATCCCGACCCCAGATGCGCCATGATCACCCGCCCGCGGGATGCCGCAGGGGCCAGCCTTTGAAGTTGCCGCAGAAGCGATGCATATGAAAGACCATGAAATCCGTACCGCCGCACACCCCGCCCAAAATAACGCCACGGAATCGGCAGCACCTTCGCCGCCGTTGGCATCGTGTTGTGGAACACCGAATCAAAACATGCAATTGACAGGGCATCAGGCAGAAGCATGTTGCACGCGTCAAGGAGAGCCAATTCCATCGGCAGATGTTGCGGGTCAAATTCAATTAGCTCATTCAACTGCCGTCGCACCCGTGGGGTAATGACCTGATGCCGATCCAGCGCCGGCCCCGCCAGCACAATTCGGTGTCCGACCGCCTGGATGGCGTGGGGTTTGACAGCGTGCCGCGTCAGGGCGGAACGAATCATCGTGGTTAATTTGCCTATGGTCGCGCGCGGAACGTGGACAATCCCATGCTGGGTGGAACTTCGCCGGCGCCCGATATTGAAGACTGAAAAATCGATCGCTTCCCGGAAGATCATCCGCGGCGGAAGGCTGAAAGTTGACACCGCCAGTTTCAGGCTCGATGAGCCGCCGTTGATCAGCAGGATCAATCCCTGTGGATGACGGCTATATGAATCACCCCGCTGCGGCACAGCAGCACCCCCATCGCAGCTTGGTCATGCGTCAATCACCCTTGCCCTGTACCTTGCCGAGCGTAACAGATTGAATCCGCATCTGCAACCGGCTCGCCCCTTTTGAGTGCGGCTTGACGATCGGACAGGCCAGCGCTATCTTTCTTGACGTCGCCTTACGGTCAGCTCCGCTATTAAATATGGAGGTTGCGTCCGTTTGATACATCGTCAATTGCCGCTACATGGAGCCTGACGAGAATGTCTATTTCCGATGGAGAGCAAACCGGCGAGGCCGTTTCAAGGTGCTGATGTCGCGTATGCTGAACGCGGGATCGGCCGCGCAGAGTGATCATCAACCGAAACGCACGATGATCTGTCCGCGAGCTGTGATCTGCAGATTGGCAGTGCCGGATAGTTATGGAGCACCATCAGATTACGAGGAGAATCACCCTTGAGTTTCAACTATTTTACCCGAGCTTTAACCGCATTACTTCTTGGTACCATGGCCGGGGTAAGCGCTGTATCGGCGCGAACGGTTACGAGTCTGGACATGCACTGGAAGATATGCCGCCTGACGAATGCGACGCAGCGGGCGGTTAAACCTGTGCTGAGTTCTGCGGCTGTGGCGGAGTTGAAATGCCCCGGGCCCGGAGCGAAATGGGAAAACACGCAGTTACCCGATGACTATATTATCGCGGGGCATATAACTCATCGGGCCAGTGTCCGCGCCGGATCGTTGCCGGTTTATCCGGCGTGGTATAAGCGAACATTGAATATCCCTTCATCCGATCGGGGTAAGACGATCTGGTTGAATTTCGGGGGCGTATACCGCGACGCAATTGTATTTATCAACGGGCATTTGGTGGGGCAGCATCCGAGCGGCTATACGGCTTTTCGATATGACATCAGTCGCATGGTACGCTACGGAGCGCCAAATATTGTGACGGTTTATGTTGATCCCAGATGGAATGAGGGGTGGTGGTATCAGGGGGGAGGCATCTATCGGCATGTAAAGCTTATTGTGACCAACCGACTGCATGTGGCGCCCTGGGGAACTTTCGCCATCAGCCGAGTCATGGGAGCGATCCGACAGAATTCAGCCGGGGATACGGCCGATGCGATGATCACGATTCAAACAACGGTTCAAAACGCACACCGCTCGGGACGGTCATTCATTCTGAAATCCAGTATTCGGGGAACGGCCGGAAAGCGCGTGGCGAGCGTTTCGACAAGGGAACATCTGGGGGCTGGAGCAACAGAGACATTTGTTCAGCATTTGACGTTAGCGCGTGCGAAGATATGGTCTCTGGGGCATCGGAATCTGTATCATTTAATAACCATACTTTCAGTTCATCAGTCTGCCGTGGATGAGAAGCGGACGACTTTCGGGATAAGGACGCTGCGATTTGATCCGGATCATGGATTTTTTCTGGATGGCCGACATGTGGAAATTCAGGGGATGTGCAATCATCAGGATTTTCCGG
>JAJZNY010000358.1 GCA_021852245.1 Planctomycetota bacterium
TGATGATGGGTCAAGGTGGTTGTTTCAGGCGGAGTAATGACGGATGGATACGGGGACAAGAAAAGGCTCGATGGGAGCCATTGTGGTCGCGGTATTTACGGCCGCGCTGGCCGGTCTGCTCTTCGGCTACGATACGGGCGTAGCATCGGGTATTCAAAAATACCTCCAGACTTATTTTCACCTAAGTGCGGGGGGGCTCGGTTTTGTCATCGCCTGCCTGGATCTCGGGGCCATAGCCGGTGCGGCACTGGCCGGATCGCTGGCCGATAAGTACGGCCGAAAAGCTGTCCTGCTGGTTTGCGCCGTCCTCTTTGCCGTGTCAGGGATTCTCTCCGCCATCCCGAATCAGGTTTGGGAATTGGTGGTGGCCCGAATTCTCGGCGGCTTTGCCATCGGCGCATCCTCCATGGTGGCGCCGGTGTACATTGCCGAAATATCGCCTGAAAAACATCGCGGCAGATTGGGGTCACTTTTCCAACTCGGCATCGTGGTGGGTATCGCTCTGGTCTATTGGGTTAATTACGCCATCGTCGTCCACGGTAATGCGCAGCACGCTCACGATATCGCCACGATGACGCATTCATCCGCCATGTTGGCCATTCACAAGAGCGCAAATTGGAACCAGCGAATCGGCTGGCGCCTGATGCTCGGGTCAGAAGTGCTACCCGCGCTTTTGTTCCTGGTGCTGCTGTTGGGAATTAAGGAAAGTCCGCGTTGGCTGATCGTTAATAATCGCGAAGACCACGCACGCACAATCCTTCAGCGACTCTTCGGAACAGAACAGGCGGAAAAGGAAATCGTCGCGGTCAAGCAGGTCGCCAGCGAGGAGGAGGGGCGGCTTTCCGAACTCTTCAAGCCGCAGTATCGCCTTCCGCTGATCGTCGCCCTTTTTCTAGCCGTCTTTTCGCAGTTCAGTGGTATTAATTCCATCATCTATTACGCCCCGCGCGTCTTCGCCGCCGCGGGCATGCACACCAGCAATGCCTTCGGTGCTACGGCGCTCATCGGCATGGTGAACCTTCTGTTCACATTTATTGCCGTCGGATTTGTGGATAAAGCAGGCCGTAAGCTGCTTCTGGCCATCGGTACCGCCATTCAGGTGGTGTCGCTTGCTTCCGTTGCGCTGGTGTTCAAGCTTGCGCCGCGCGAGGCGCAGATCACCGTCCATCATCACGTCACATGGCAGGGCAGTATGTCCGCCGCTGCGTTTCATCGGCTCGCCGTCAGTCTCCACACTCACATTACCATGGCGCCGCACTTCGGCCAGACACAGGTACACATACTGCTCGTGAGCGTGCTGGTCTTTATTGCCGCCTTTGCCATGGCCATGGGGCCAATGCCGTGGATCATCATTTCAGAAATATTCCCCGCCCGTATCCGCGGCCGGGCCGCATCGGTTGGCGTACTGACCCTCTGGGCGGCGATTTTTGTGGTCGCACAGACATTCCCGGTGCTCAAAGAATATGCCGGGCTCACAACCACCTATATGCTGTATTCGATCTGCTCGCTGATCAGCTTCCTGTTCGTTATCTTCGTGTTGCCGGAAACCAAAGGACGCACGCTCGAGGAGATCGAACGGCACTGGCGTCACCGCTCGGCGCCGGTATGACGGCTCCCGACGCCGTATGAAAATTTCAATACCGTCCAAGATTGTGATACAACTGTACATAGGTCGGCATCAGGAAGTTGCGGTGCCGAAATTCGCTCACGATTCCGCTGATCCGCAGGATCGCCCGTGAATGAGCCTGCTTTTCCAGATCCTGCATCTGCTGTAATTGTGGCGAGGGCAGCAGAATGATCGGCGGATCGGGCGCATGCCGACCGTCGCTTAAGAATACAAATACCCACTGCCGCAGAATCGGATCGTAAAGCAGTCGCCCCATGCGATTCCAGATGTACGTGCCCTGGGTCACGGCCGGAGCCCAGCGCTCGCCCGGGCGATTCATATTCTGCAGCGGAACTTTTACCATTTTTGCCGGTCGGATGATGACATGTTCCGACGCTGGCGCGCTGATTGAATGGCTCAGTAATTGGCTCAAAACCACGAATGCCCTTTCACGGCTCGCCCGCCGGCGGCTGATTTTCGTGTCGGATACGTGCGCCCGCTCTCCAAACTGACTCGGGCGGTAGATGTTGGGAGCAAGCAGCAGGTAGGCCCGATTGCCGAAAGTACTCACACGCCCGCTCACCACCAGCAGCGGGTGCTTTCGGGACATCGCAATGAGCTTTTCAAGCGTGAGATTGGGCAATGCCAGCAGTGGCGGTCCCGCAGTGGGGCGCTGCGGCAGCAATCGAACATAAAATGCACCGGGTTTGTAGGCGGCTACCTTTACCAGAATGCGGTTAAGTTCCTGATTGTTGTGGTAGGAAATGGTGGAGAGTTTACGGGGCGCCTTCGCGTCGACGGCCGCATGTGTACTGTTTTCTCCCGGCCGAGTCGCGGCAGAGCCAACCGTCGCATCCAGCGGGTTCGACAGCAGGATTGGGAGCACGGCGATGGCTCCTGCCAGCATCCATGTCCCACAATACTGTTGATCTTTGCGTTTCATCCGCACCAACTCCGGATCCAGTTAACACCACCTTATCATACATCCATTGCATTTTAGATGCGAAGCCTAATAATGGGTTTCGTAGCCGATGACCGGCTTTGAATGGGACTGATGACTGAGGCAAAGACAACCGCCGACTTATACCCCGATGGCTCTCGACGCCGTCTGCAATACCTGTGCGCCGCGACCCTCTTGATCGGCATCGCTGCAATAGCCGGATGTACCCAATATCATTCGCACCCGCTTCAACTGCAGGCCACGTTGAATCACTATCAGCAGCGAAGCTTTCTAAGTCCTCCCATTGAATCTTACGCCCGGCGCTACGGCGGGCCGTCACCGAAGGATTTCCCGCATCGATGGACTCTCAATGAACTCAGCGTGGTCGCCTGGCATTGGAATCCGACCATTGCCGTGCTCCAGGCACGCTTTCGGGAGCAGAAGGGAATCGTGATGCAGGCCAGCCTGCCACCCAATCCCACCATCCAGTTCCGACCGCGATATTCGGCCAAGGTGCTGGGTAATCCGTGGACCCTCGGATTCACATTTAACATTCCCATTGAGACGGCCGGAAAAATTCAGGACAAAGTGCGGCAGGAGCAGGCGATTCTCGCCGCCCGAGGATGGGATATCCTCAGCGCCGCCTGGCGCATTCGCGTATCCCTGCGTGCTGATATCATCAATTGGGAATATCGGCGCCGCATTGCGCGGCTTAAGCAGGAATTGGCACAACGAGAGAAATCGCTTTTGACATTGATCACCACCCGTTTTGCCGGCGGTGCGATCGCCCGCACGCAGTTGGCCCGCATTCGGCTCCAGGATCAGCGCTCCCTCATCGCCGCCGAACAGGCGCTGGCAAAAAAAACGATTGGACTGGATGAGATTGCGGCGCAGCTTCATATTCCGGTGGCGCGGCTGCGGCAGATAAAGGTGGCCAACGCGCCTCTGCGGTTCCTTCCCGCGCCGAAACGCTTGAAGCTTTCCGAAAATCTCCGCCTTGCCATGGCAAACCGCCTTGATGTTTACGCCCTCATCTGCCGCTACGATGCCGCGCAGCAGAATCTCAAATATCAGATCGCCAAACAGTATCCCAACATCCATCTGGGCC
>JAJZNY010000244.1 GCA_021852245.1 Planctomycetota bacterium
ATCGCGCGATATCGCCATCATTGAAGCCCGTCTGTGCCATCGCATCTGCGAGCCTCTCAAGGTCAGCATGTGATTCCAGATGGACCGGCAGGGCAGTGCAGTCGAACCCACCATCCATATCGGAACCGAGTCCCACATGTTTCATGGAGCCGGTAACCGATGCAATATGTTTGATATGCCGGATGACATCCGCCATAACGGCCCGGCCGGATGCGAGAAATCTGGAATACAGGTTAATGCCGATCACACCGCCGAGCTTCGCGAGGCGGCGTATTTGGTCGTCTGTCAGATTTCGTTCGCTCTGCAGCGGCAAAGGGAGAAGCGAACGTACATTGGAATGGGATGCGATGATTGGCCCCGGATATATGGCCAAGACGTCATAGAACGCTTCTTCCGACAGGTGTGAAACATCCAGAATGATGCCAAGTTCCGCGGCACGGTCCAGCAGTTTTCGGCCGTCGGCGCTCAGAGAGCCCTTGGCTTCATTTCCCGCGGCCCATCGATTTGCGTGAATCCACGTCAAACTGATCGCATCAACACCGCGTTGGTGGAAATAATCAAGGTCACCAATGTCGCGAATCGCATCACACCCTTCCATCAAAAGCCACGCCATGGGAGATGGGGATGCCGAATCCACGTGCCGCGAACTTTGCAGCAGCCCCATGTCAAACCAGCGATCATAGATATCGAGCTGCACGATGGCAGCCTGATGAGCTTCGGCAGGATTTTGAAAATACCACGGACCCTTCGCATCGGGTTGCCTATGGTCCTCCGGCTGGACAAAAACGGTTGCAAGAATGCCTTGAACTCCAGCGGCCCTCAAACTTGGAATGGTGAGAGCCGCAGTGGGTTCAGTTTTTCGCACGTCGCTGAGAGGCAGATGCATGGCCCGCCCATGAAGTGCTAGGTAGGCGAGATCAAGATGCGCATCAAACCATTGATTGAGTGGCAAGGAACCTCTTTTCTCGTCAGTGGCACGCAACCGGAGGAGCGAGTCACTCGGTCAGGTCTATTTCAATGACGCGATATTTGCCTATGCCCGGCAATTCCTCGCAATTCCCGCTCATGACATGGAGTATCCCGACGATGGCCAGCGCCAGGAAGAGGAATGAAATCACGCCGTTGATAAAGCCGAAAAGAGACAACATCGGGTGCGATTGGAACAACAGCGGCAGGCCGGTGTACAACACGCTCATGATTCCCCACCGCAGAGCTTCCAGAATAAAGAGCAGAAATCCCTGATTGGTATGGTATCGTACGAAGCGACTCTGCTGGCCAAAAACCAGCGGCACCACAACCAAAATCGGAATGTAGGCCAAAATGGCCATTGCCCGGTGATTCCCCACATCAGCTTCAGATTTTTCCTCTTGATCGGAGATGGATTTTGCCGAAATGACCGAAGATGTCAAAGATTCATTCGGTAGGGAAGGTGGTGATGGGTTGTCTTTGGAGGTTATAGGGTCAGATGGTTTGAGTTCGTAGTCATTGCCCATTTTTTCTCCTTTTTTTTATCGCTGCGTGCAGCTTATTTGACGTATGATAATGTGATGTTGCGAAGATGCGAGTGATATGCTCGCCAAGCTTTGATGACACTGAACAGATGGAATATTTCCACCATGACATCCGGTAGTGTAACAACAGTCACGGGTTCTCATTCCATGTCTACTCTGGTGAGCTTGGGAGTGGGCTGCGGTGTTCTGATCGCTGTGGTGGTCGTTAGTTTTGTTGTCATACTATGGGTACGCCATCGATCGCTGGGTGCCAATAGCGATTCCATTGAGGGATTCTCTTTTCGAGATATGGAATCCATGGTAGAGCGTGGCCTGATTACCGAAGACGAATATAAACAAATCAAACGCGCCCGGGCGATGAAAATGGCAAAGCGCCTTGGTGATGAGATCAAATCGTGATCAATCGCACTGGGCCATGGAATCAATGAGATAATCGGATTTTGTGTTATAATTCAGTTCAAGGCGGCGTCATCAACGCAGTCGCTCACGCTCGCTCATCTGTAGTGTCAGATGGTAGGGCAGGCGGTTAGGTTGTATGCGCTGAACACCGGGGATGTGTATTCAGATAAATTTCCTCGGGGCGGACGTCGTATTTAGTGGAGTTGGCTCGTCGTAAATCGGCGGGATTCGATATGGCAAATCAATCAAATGGAAATGGTGGAAATCGCACCGGTGATCAAAATGCTGGTGCTAAATTTAAGGGTCGGCGAGTCACGAATTGCTCTTTTTGCGGAAAATCAAGCCGTGAAGTTGGGCTGATGGTCGAGGGGCCAAATGATATATATATTTGCGAAAATTGCTCCGAACTTTGCCTGAACATCTTCAAACAGGAAAAGCGGAAAGTCAGCGGACCGAAGCAACCGATTGGTAAGATTCCGCCTCCGCGTGAACTCAAAGAATTCATGGATCAATACGTTATTGGGCAAAACGATGCGAAACGGGCGTTGGCAGTAGCCGTGCACAATCACTACAAGCGTCTGGCGCATGCCGATGCGCGAGGTAAAGAGGATGTGGAGCTTGATAAATCCAATGTCCTGCTTATCGGACCAACGGGGTCAGGCAAAACTTTGCTGGCCAAAACCTTGGCCCGATCTCTCAACGTGCCCTTCGCTATCGGCGATGCCACCACGCTGACCGAAGCGGGGTACGTTGGCGAAGACGTAGAAAACCTCCTTTTAAAGCTTTTGCAAAATGCGGATTACGACCTTGAAGCTGCGCAACGCGGCATCATCTATATTGATGAAATCGACAAAATCGGTAAGACGAATATGAATGTCTCCATCACCCGCGATGTTTCGGGTGAAGGCGTTCAGCAGGCGCTGCTGAAAATGCTGGAAGGAACACTGGCAAATGTGCCGCCGCAAGGGGGGCGAAAGCATCCGGAACAGCAATATATTCAGCTCGACACCTCACACATCCTTTTCATCTGCGGCGGAACCTTTGTCGGATTGGATCAGATCATCGCCAAACGGCTGGGAAGAAAGTTGATCGGGTTTCATGCTGAAGTGGAACCGGAAACCCGGCAGATGCAGCGTCAGACCGAGCTCATCAAGCAGGTTACTCCGGATGATCTCATTGAATTCGGCATGATACCCGAATTTGTCGGGCGACTCCCCATCATCGCTCCGCTTTCGCCACTGGATGAAAACGGCATGATTCAGATTCTGACCGAACCTAAAAATGCGATCGTGAAGCAGTATCAGCGCTTTTTCCAGATGGAAGGCAGCGAGCTGGAATTCTCCGACGAGGCGCTGCACCTGATTGCCCGACGGGCGCTGAAAAGAGATACGGGGGCCCGCGCACTTCGTGGGGTGATGGAGGAAATCATGCTCGATTACATGTACCACCTTCCCGACCAGGCCCAGAAAGGACGCTACCTTATCACTGCGGATGTGGTTGAGGGGCGGGTAAGTCTCTTTGATACGAGCCCCATTCCACTCAAGGAGAGCGCCGCCTGACCCGTTCGGGTGATTCGCACATCCGAGTCTATCCCGCAGCCAAGAACGCTCGGATATGGGTAGAATCGATGCAAGCATGAATGCTGATGCCGTTCAATCGGATGGTCTGACCGCTCAACCGTTGTGTGTCGCCATCTGGATCGATGAACAGAACCTGCTTAACGAATTCACGTTACTGCGGCAAATGAGTGTTGCGCTCTCGGCCGGTGGAGTGCGCGTTTATATCATCAGTGAACACGACACCGCCGATTCCCTCCGCGCCTATACGGCCGGACATTGGCACGTACAATCGTGCACGTGGATCAACTGGGTGCGTACGGGAAGAACCGGTAACGAGTATCACGTTGCGGCCGAACTTCACCGACATCAGATCAGCTTCATTCTGCTTATGGGGTGGAGTCCCGCGCAGGCCGCCGTCCTGTCCCGCTGCCGCGATATCTCGGTGGTTCGATGGCATTTCGACCTGATCAACCGGGACGATGCAAAGAGCGAGATGGTAAATGTTTATGCCTCCAGCGCGCTTCGCGCGGCTTTCAAAGCACCCGAACGTGCCATGGTGATCTCACCGGGGATATACATTGGCGAAGATAGTGAATCGCAACGATCCCACTCCACGGGCGGCGATTTTATTCTGGCTTGTCTCGATGTCATCCATAAGCCGGACGAATATGCGGAGTTCCTGCGTGCGTTGGCTGGAGATGGCCGGTTGAAAAGTGTTCTGCTGCTTCTACTTGATGCGGGCGACGCCAAAGATGAAGTGTGGCGGATCGTTCGCGACATGAAATTATCAGATCGGGTGAGTTTCATACCGGCTGTAGGCGCGGCAACGGCAGCCATTCGAAACTCGGATGCCGTGATTAATATTTCCTCTCAGACGCGATGGTGGCACGTCGGGATCGAGGCGGCCGCTGCCCGGCGGGCGGTGGTGTGTCGAGGGGCGGCTTTGATGGACGACTTTGATGGCGACACCTGCCGACTGGTCCGTCAATCGGACGACTGGGCGGATTGTCTCGAGGAGTTGCGTTCAGACGCGATCAAGACCCGCACCCTCTGTGAACATGCCTATCTCCGAGTTAAGCGGCGGCACGCCATGTCGGATTTTTACGACCGCCTGATGCAGGTGACTGCCGATCTCCGACGCGACGCCATTCCGCTGAGATGAAACGCCCAAAGTCGATTCATTGGGTTTCCTGAGGCAATTCATCCCACGATCGGCCGCTTCCCCGGAGCAGTTGTTCTGCTTCATCCGGCCCCCATGATCCCGGAGAATAAAATTTCAGCGGTGGTTTGCCGGCCGCCCAGGTTTCCTCAATCCGGTCAATGATCTGCCAGGCGCTTTCAACTTCATCACGTCGGATGAAAAGGGTGGAATCGTTGAGGATCGCATCCAGTAAAAGTCTTTCGTAAGCTTCGGGTGAATAACTTCCAAACGCTTCGTGATACTCAAAATCCATTTGAACCGGCGTGACCGCTGTGGCGGTGCCCGGACGTTTGGCATTAATCTGCAAGCCGATACTTTCTCGCGGTTGAATGCGCAGTGTGAGAACATTCGCACCCGTTCCGCGTTGGGGTTTATTGAACAGCACACCCGGAGCGCGATTGAAGTGGATGTTGATTTCGGAACCCTTCCTCTTGAGATGCTTACCGCTTCGCAGGTAGAAGGGGACTCCATACCACCGCCAGTTATCAATGGCGAGTTGCACGCAGGCGTAGGTTTCGGTCTGGCTTTGTGGGGCAACGCCGCGTTCCTCAAGATAGCCGATGACGGGCTTGCCTTGCTTTTCACCCCGGACATACTGCCCGCGAACCGTCATGCGTTCCACCTGTTCCGGCGTGTAGGGAATGATGGATTTTAATACTCGAACCTTTTCATCGCGGATGGCATTGCCTTCAAGCGATACAGGCGGTTCCATGGCCACCAGCGTCAAAAGCTGCATGAGATGATTCTGGATCATATCGCGAAGCGTACCGGCGGTGTCGAAATATCCGCCACGCCCCTCGACCCCGATATCTTCCGCCACGGTTACCTGAACGTGGTCAACATATCGACGGTTCCAGATCGGCTCGAATATCCCATTGGCAAAGCGGAATACCAACAGATTCTGAACCGTCTGCTTGCCCAGATAGTGATCAATACGGAACACCTGCGATTCATCGAATACCCGGTTAATCTGATGGTTGAGTTCCTGCGCCGATTTCAGATCATGGCCGAAAGGTTTTTCCACGATCACCCGCCGCCACGCACCCGAGTTGAACGGGTCAATATTGCCGAGCCCCGCCTCACCAAGCTGCGCCACAATCGTGCTGAATTCCGTCGGGCTTGTGGAAAGATAATAAAGACGTCGGCCTGAAAGTCCGAAACGTTTGTCCAGGTCCGAAAGCCGTGCGGCGAGTGATGCATACCCATGAGCATCTTCGAAGGTGCTTTGATGATAAAACAGCCGCGGAGCGAGTTTTTCCCAGATACCGTTATCAGCCGGGCGGTTGCGGGAAAACGAATTGATCCCCTTGAGCATCTCCTGTCGGAACTCGTCATCCGTTTTGGGGCGACGTGCAAAACCGACAACAACCGTATCAGGATGCAGTAAGCCTTCACTGGTCAGATTATAAATGGCCGGCAGAAGCTTGCGGGCTGTCAGGTCTCCCGTGGCGCCGAATATCACAATCGCACATGGTTTGGCCTGCGACGCATTCTGCGGTACGCTGGAATTTTCGGGCATATATTCATATCCTCTTTCATGGTTGCGTACGGGCGAAAATCGGCGCCCGCACCCGACGAGCGATTTTAGCGTAAAGTATGGATCGCGTGTGGAGGATCAATATGTCGGCGTCGATCTGGGCACCTTGGCGGCTGGAATATATACAAAGTGTCACAGGTGAAAAGTCCGGATGTTTTCTGTGTGATGCAGCACGGGCTACCGATCATGATCGATCCAATCTGGTCATCGCCCGAACCGATATCGCTCTGTTGATGTTGAATCGATATCCCTATGTCAACGGCCATCTGCTTGTCGCTCCATACGCGCATGTGGCACAGCTTGCGGATATGCCTCCAGAACACCGGGCTGCACTGATGGAGTTGGCGGTCCATGGCCAGCGACTTTTGGAAGTCACCATGAATCCGCAGGGCTTCAACATCGGGATCAATATCGGCCGTTGTGCCGGGGCGGGATTGCCGGGCCACATTCATCTTCATGTTGTTCCACGGTGGAGCGGTGACATTAACTTCATGACGACCGTCGGACAGGTGCGCGTCATCCCGGAAGCGCTCGAAAGTGCCTACGAAAAATTGTCGCGGGCACATCTGGCTCTCCTGGAAGAAGGGGCAAATCCAACTTCGGCCGCTGTTCAGGGATTAAGCAATTAAGCAGGGGAGTCAAGGTGTCAAATCTTATTGTAATTCCGGCTCGCTATGAATCTACGCGTCTGCCCGGCAAGCCGCTTCTGAAGCAATCGGGGAAGTATCTCATCGAGCATGTATACGAGCGTGCGGTTTCCGCAACCCGGGCGCGCGCCGTCGTGGTCGCGACTGACGACCAGCGAATCATGAAGGCCGTTAAGGGCTTCGGCGGCAGTGCCGTTATGACATCCTCCGCCCATAATTCGGGGACTGATCGGATTGCGGAAGTAGTTCAGATGCCTGAATATCAGCACTACGAACGTATCGTTAATCTGCAGGGTGATGAACCGGAGGTGGATACTGGTCTCTTGGATAGCCTGTTTCGAATTCTGGAAAATACAGACGTGCCGATGGCAACTGCGGCGGCGCCCTTTGATGACGCCGCCGAGGTTCAGAATCCCAACGTTGTAAAAGTCGTTGTGGACCAACGTCGCTTCGCTATGTATTTTTCGCGGAGTGTCATTCCGTATGATCGTGACGGCATCGTCCGTGATGCCTCGCGTTTAATGCTCGCAGGTCTTTATCGAAAACATCTCGGCGTCTATGCGTACCGGCGTGAATTTCTGCTGGAGCTCAGCCGCACGGAGCCGTGTGAATTGGAAAAGCTCGAAAAACTTGAACAGTTAAGGGCTCTTTACATGGGCGCCAAGATCATTGTCCATGACAGCCCCCAGTCGCATCATGGGATTGACACTCCGGAGGATTATGCGGCATTTCTAATTCGTCGGGGCATCGCGTCAGCATAAATTCGGGCGTTGCGGCGGCGCACGCTGCGAACAGTCTGTCAGCGCAGTCCCACAACCCAGAGTCGCCAGAGATGGTTATTCCGTTTAAATGCATTGATGCCGGAAGCGCTGATTCGTGTTCCCGTTACGTTCAGATACCGGAGATGGCTCAGGCTGGTCAATCGACGCAGTCCTGAATTGCTGACGGTCGTATGTTCAAGATGAAGATACATCAGATTCACCATCCGGTTTACGGAAGTGACGCCGGAATCGGTCACGCCGGTGCCCGCAATGTTTAATACAACAATATTGCTGGCGATCTGCGAAAGCAGGTGCAGATCATGATTGTTGAAGCCTGATTTGCCCGATGCATCGCAGGACAACCACGGCAGGCCGGCGCGAATAACGTGAATTCTCACACCGGTTGCCTTTTCAAGAGTTCGAATCGTGTTTTTTATCCTGGCGATCGGGCGGGGCATAAATCGCCGTATGATCTGTAATTCCTGCTGGGCCGCCGCATCGATCGTCCCGTTTGCCTTCAGAGACGCCAGCGTGCCGGTCTCGCCGGCGCCGGTTTGTATCCACCATTTCAGAAGGGTTATCTGCGATTTCGCCAGTCCTGCATGACCGTGCGGCGGCATGCGATGATGATTCCAGGCCGGCAGGGTGATGCGTCGTATGAGAATACTGTGATCAGGATCACCGGGCAGTACCACTTTGTGCCCGAATTTGCCGTACATGACGTATTGGTACTTATCCAGCCTCAGATGGCCTTTCTGACGATTGACACCATGGCACATGATGCAATTCTGAATAAAGATCGGCTGAATCAGGTGGCGATAGACGTTCATTGAACTGTCAAGCGAAACCGGCTTGACATCAGCCGTAGCCGAAGCTTGAAATTCTCCACCACCGGTTGTGGAAAACGCGGAAAAATAGCTTTTGCCATTAATGGCACCCGCCACGCCAGCTCCGGCGACGACGCATCCGGCCAACAAAGCGGCCGCACACCATCGGAGGTTATTCTTCCATTCTCGATCAGACATACCCTGCTACCCTTCATCTTGATTTACCGTAACACCGAGTCCACAATCCCCGGCAATATACCGGTTGAGCACAATAGGAACGACGCATCGTCCGCAATGTTGCAAAAAACTAGAAGTTTGGCAGATCGCTGATTCCGCCGTCACCGGTCACCACGAGGTGAGGAATAAAATTCTGCTTCTTAAACTTGTTTATCACTGCATTGCTGACCTTATGGTTGGGGACACTCAGATAGCGAAGTTGCCGGAGATGATTCAGGGTCAATAACCCCGCGCCGTCCACGTGCGTATTCCGGAGATGCAATGACTTCAAATTGACCATTTCATTAATAACGGTTGTGGCATGGTCGGTGATCGACGTGGAATCCAGATTCAAGCTCGCAATATTAAGACGTACTGGGTTCAGCAGGCTGAGTTTTTGATCGGAAAAATGGGGGTTTTTCTTTGCCGAGCAACGCAGCAAATCTGACTGTGGGCTTAAAAATGTGATTTGCATGCCGCTGCGTTGAGCCAGGCGGGGAAGCATCGTTTCCACTTCTTTACGAGGGAGCGGTTTTTGCGATTGCGCTTCCAGGAAAAGTTTCCGAATGTCGGCTGTAATGGACGCGGGCGGGGCGGCTTCCATCAGGGTTACGCGGTCGGGCACACCGGCCTGCACCCACCAGCGCAATATGGCGATTTCTCCGCGGGTAAGCGGCGCGTGTCCGGTCGGCGGCATTCGATGGCTTTTGCCGACGGGTAATTCAATACGCTGAATCAGGATGCTTCGAGCGGAATGGCCCGGCAGGACGACAGGCTGTCCATTTCTACCATGCATGAGCCGTCGATAGGAGTCAAGACGCAGTCCCCCTTTTTGCCGGTTCGGCCCGTGACAGGTCACGCAATTTTGTGTCAGGATCGCCTGAACAATTTGCGGATATACCAAGGCGTTGGAAATGTGCGAAAGCTTCGGCAAAGGTGCAGGCGCATGGCGGGTTGAAATTCCCAATAGTTGCTTGATGGGGCGTGGGGCGTATTGTGTCAGATAACCGCTTCCATACGTCATCGACCCGCCAAGGTGACCGGTGATCGCGACGACCACCAGCGTGATGGCCAGAGTCAGAAAATAGCTCCTGAACCATTTCTGTCGTGTTTCGATGAGCATGATGACGCATAATGCGGCTACGCTGACGCCCAGCCACCGGTGCCAGAATAGAAGTTGCGGGTTATAGTCCCCGCCGGTCGCAAGTAACCACCCGCATGTTGCGGTGATCAGCGCACAAATGGCGAGGATGGGAACGACCAGCATTCTGACCTTGCTGACGCTTTCCCGGTAAGTTCCTCTGATTCCGGCGATTTCCAGAATGGCCAGCAATACCAGCATCCCGATCGGCAGATGCACAAGTACGGGATGGAAACGTCCAATGAAAAGAACCCAGTTGGTCATGGCGATCAGCATGGCGGGGAAGTATAAACGCTTTGTTGAGAATGGGCACCACACGTAAATTCCTGATGATGATGCTGGGGTTTATGTCGAAATCAAGCTTTTTCGAAACTGTTGTGATGGTACAAAATATAACCTCGCCTGTGTAAAAAATTCTACCTTTGACGTTAAAATACTAACCCTTACCATATTCTGCGTTTGACGGTCGCCTGCGCCGACGTGCGGATCAACAGGGTCGTCCGGTTCAAGGAGTGTTGCGTGCGCAGATACATCATATTGATCACAGTTATGATCTTTGCCTCCATGGCGATCAATCCGGCTGGGGCGGCTCCGCGTATGCGCATCAATCTCGACGGTCCCTGGCAGATTGCCAAGGCGCATCTGATCCCGCTGGGAAGTGATGCGGTTGCGCTCCATGGATGGCGCTGGAAAAGAGCCGGTCTGGGTATTAATTCGCCGCCCAATGCTGTGCCGTCCGCGATATTGACGGCTCTCCACGGTTGGCATCGATACCACAAAGGTCAGGTACTTTTCCACGGCAACCCCGGATATGCATGGTTTCAGACTGATCTTCCCGGTCTCCATATTACGCATTTAAGTCCCGTCATGCTTGAGTTCCACGGAGTTGTCACGCGCGCCGTTATTTATCTCAACGGTAAACTGGTGACCGACCATCGCGGCGGAGATTTCTGGTTTCAGGTACCGCTGCCGATGAGCGATTTCAAATCGGGTAGAAATATCCTCACCGTCCTGGTGCACAGCCCGCCCAATGCCATTCTGAAACAGATTGGCGATTTCGGTAAGCCGACGATGTCAAGAGTGATGTACGGCCAGTATAACCCGAGGCTGTTTCCGCCGACTCAATCCGGTTCGCTTGCCAATGGTCATGCGGTGCTGGTACCCAATGACTACATCGTCGATGGAACCTTTAATAAAAATGCCAATGGTTCCCACGGTTATCTTCACGTTTATCCCGTTTGGTATCGGCGCACGTTTACGGTGCCGGCGTCTGCCAGGGGCCGGATATGCCAGTTGCGATTTGGCGGTGTCTTAAGTGATGCCGTGATCTACCTCAATGGTCATTACATCGGTGAGCACGCCGATGGTTATTCTCCCTATCGGTTTGATGTATCTCGATATGTGCATTTCGGTGGCAGCAACACACTGGTGGTTTATGTCGATCCCCGTTTGCGGGAGGGGTGGTGGTATGAGGGCGGCGGGATATACCGCCACGTATCGTTCGTTGCACTGCATCGCCTGCACGTATCCCGCTGGGGCACCTTTGTCATGTCGCAGGTGCCGGGGTATATCCGCCGCGGAAAGCATGGAAATTTGCGTGCCGATGCCAATCTGATTATTCAAACCACGGTCACCAATCAGTCCGATCACGCCAGGACATTTATTTTAAGTTCGACGGTTTTCGGCCCCCATGGTGCGATCGTCGGCAGTCGCCTGTCATTGGAAGTGCAAGCCGCGCACAGCCGCACAACGTACACCCAGAGCATGCCCGCGCTCCATGCCGCACTCTGGTCTCTGCACCATACGAACATGTATAAATTGCAGACCAGTATTTTACGCCATCCGAATGTGGTAGACGCCAAAACCATCCACTTCGGCATTCGTACCATTGAGTACAATCCAGATACCGGATTTTACCTTGATGGCCGACATGTGGAATTGGACGGCACCTGCAATCATCAGGATTTCCCAGCAGTTGGTGTGGGGGCCCCGAATGATTTGTGGTGGTGGCGCATCGCTCGTCTGAAAATGATCGGCTGCAATGCCTATCGGTGTTCGCACAATGCCATGGGGCGGGCCATGTATCGCGCCTGCGATCGGCTCGGGATGCTGGTCATGGATGAAAATCGGCAGATTGGCGACACCCGTGAGGGCGGACAGTACGGGGCGTCGAAATCGTATGTGGGGGTGCCGTATGGTCATGCCCAGAATCTGATCGCGGAAATTCTTCGTGATCGCAATGATCCGTGCGTGATCATGTGGTCGCTGTGCAACGAGGAAATTTATATTGAAGGAACTCCTTTCGGTGCGAAACTCTTTCGTCACATGATGAAGATCGTCCGAAAGCTGGACCCCACGCGGCCGATCACCTGCGCGATGAACAGCGGCTATCCCAACGGATTTGCCCGGGTGGAGGACCTGCTGGGCATCAACTACAATCCGCCCGCATACTCAGCCATGCATAAATTCTTCCCCAGAATGCCGATCTTCGGCAGCGAGATCGGTTCGTCGGAAAGTGATCGCGGTGTCATGACCAACAACGAAAAAGCGGGGCTGGTTGGACAGTACACCATGCACAGCCCATGGTCGCAATTGCCGTGGGATTCATGGCGCCCGATCGGGAAGCGGCCGTATGTGGCGGGTGGTTTTGTGTGGACGGGCTTTGATTACCGAGGGGAGCCGACGCCATACCTGTGGCCGGATATTAATTCTCATTTTGGTCTGCTCGACATCTGTGGTTTCCGCAAACCAGATTCCTATTACTATCAGTCCGTCTGGACGAAAAAGCCGATGGTTTATATTCAGCCGCAGTGGAATCAGCCGGGTATGAAGCCGGGGACGCCCGTTCTGGTTCGATGTTTTTCCAACTGTCAGAAAGTAAGGCTCTTGGTTGACGGTCGGCCGGTGGGGAAAAGCCGAGCCATGCCCAAGTTCGGTTACGTGGACTGGCACATTCCGTGGCATCCGGGTGTGCTTAAGGTGGTGGGAATGAATCATGGGCGGACGGTTGCCCGTTATGTGGACGCGACGCCTGGCCCGGCGGCAAAGATGGTATTAACGGATGAATGGCATCATATTAAAGCAGATGGCCTGAGCATCGCGCCGATTGCCGTTCGCTTTTATGATGCGCATGGCCGGATTGCCTCCGATTGCATGCGTAAAGTCACATTTACGGTTTCAGGTCCGGGGTCGATAACGGGTACTTCCAACGGTGATCCCGCAAGCCACATTCCCAATGACGCGCATTACAGTCGAGCGTTTTATGGAAGGTGCATGGTGCTGGTTCGGTCTGGCACACAACCCGGCCGAATTACGGTTACCGCCCACAGCGCCGGATTGCCACCCGCACGGATCACGATTCGGACGCGAGCGGATTTGGCTTCGGATTGACGTGGGTATTTAACGACTCAGTTCAAGCGTCGCGGATCCATCAGGAAACTCGCGCCGTATCACTCCGCATGAGCGATGACACTCGATCATCTACGTTTGCTTTGTATTGAGTAACGGCTGCCGCAGGGATTTACGCGCAGGTTCAAACCTGCGCATTGTTTTCCTTGCGCACTGATATTTGCAGCCTCCGTACCAGCGTCGCTTTGAGCCCTTTGGGTCCGGCTTCCGCCTCATATTCGACCATCTCACCTTCCCTCAAGGTGCGAAAACCGTCGCATCGAATTGCCGTGTGATGAACAAATATGTCCTGATTATCAATAGCTGTAAGGAAGCCGAAGCCCTTGCGATCATTAAACCATTTGACGCGACCAATAAGACGAGCCATGGCACTGACCTCCATCCGAGAGTATTTTCAGCCAATGCGCACCAATGACATTGATGTGAATAGTCGTGGCGCACTGGTCCGGCGAGGTGTTCTCGGACAACCATCAATATGACACCATTCATTTGTCGAGTCAAACTTTTTTGACTTCCAATTCATATACGCGAATATTGGTTTGCTTTTGCCGTCCAGAGCCGCCGGATTGTCAGCGCCCGTGACATCGGTGAGCTGGTTGCCGATGGCTATCGATTCTTTTAAGCTTCCTGGGACACACTGCCAACCACACGATCTCATCGAGATTCAGCATATGGTCTCGCAATTTTCTCCGAATGAATTTTCCCTTAAGCTACCGAGCCATGCGTTGGGTTCGACCTCTCGATGGCTGGTGGCACCGAGAGGGTTGAACGTGGAATTTCCCGCGGATGTTAGACGTTCCCGCGGTTGCAGGTGCGATCGAATCGCGATTGGATAATAAAGGCGACTCTCAAGCGAGGATGCAAGCTGACAATGAAAATCTTCTCTGATCGGTTATGCCGGGCGATCATCGATAAAAGAACACCGTTGGTTGTTGGCATCGATCCTGTTCTGGAGCAGATGCCGCCGACATTACTGGCAAAAAAAAATGTCGGCAAAAGCTCCGCCGCTGCAGCCGATCTATTTCTTGAATTCGGTCTTGCCATTATTGAAGTCGCGGCGCCACTGGTGCCAGCGGTCAAAATTAACAGTGCCTATTTCGAGCGCTATCATTCGCCCGGTGTGTCCGTTTACCGCCAGTTGATCAAGGCGGCGCGTCAGGCCGGTCTGTTGGTGATAGGCGATGTGAAGCGATCTGATATCGGGCACACTGCCGCCCAGTATGCCGTCGCGCAGCTTGCGGATACGGATTACACGGATCTGATTGAAAATACGGGTCCCGATGCCATCACGGTCAATGCTTATCTCGGCTCTGACGGTGTGAAACCGTTTTTGGACATCGCATCCGCTGCCGGAAAAGGTGTTTTCGTCCTCGTCCGTACGAGCAATCCCGGCGGTGCGGAGATACAGGAACTTCCCATGGCGGACGGACGTCCCCTCTATATGCACATGGCTGATCTGGTGAATCGCTGGGATCCCGCGGTGGGGGAGTATGGTTGGAGTTCTCTGGGGGCGGTCGTGGGCGCGACGACCGGTCATTCACTGGCGGCCATCCGCGCGGCCGCGGGAAAAAGTATATTGTTAATACCCGGCTTCGGTGCGCAGGGGGGCTCGCTGACCGACACTCTGCCCGCGTTCGATGGCCGCGGGCTAGGAGCGATAATTGCCGCCAGTCGCTCCATTATTTATGCATGGCGTGAACCGAAATACGCGGAACTGGCGCAGACCGATTGGCGCCGGGCTGTTGAGCAGGCACTGATTGATCACAAAACGCAGATTGCCTCGCTGATCAAATACGTCTGATGATGATCTTGCAGATGAAGATAACAGGGTTGATAGATTCGTCTGCTGAATGAAACCGCACCGTTGTGGAATAAAACATGGATGTAAAAAAACGTCATATTGTAGTCATGGGATTGGGACGATTTGGAGGGGGGATCGGGGTTGCTCGGTGGTACGCTCTGCAGGGAGAAAGGGTAACGGTAACTGATCAATTACCCGGCGAAAAGTTGGCCGAATCCATCGCCGCATTGGCAGATCTTCCCGTGGAATTCGAACTCGGTGGCCATCCGGAGAAATTACTAAATGATTGTGATCTTCTCGTCGTAAGCCCGGCTGTCGACAAACGGCGATCGGCGTTTTTTCAATCGGCCCTGGCCCGCGGTGTTCCCTGGACCACGGAAATAAATGAATTCTGCCGACGATGCCCTGCTCCGGTGGTCGGGATTACGGGCAGCGTTGGAAAATCTACCACGGCTTCGATGATCTTCGCCGCCCTTAAGGCCGTCCGTGGCGAGGGTCGTTGTCATCTGGGGGGAAATATCGGTCGGTCACTTCTGGGCCAACTATCTGAAATTCGGTCCGACCATGTCGTTGTCCTTGAACTGTCAAGTTTCATGCTCGAAGACACTCCGATGATTGGCTTCTCGCCACATATCGCTGTCGTTACCAACCTCGTCAATAATCATCTTGATCGTCACGGTACGATGGAGGCGTATGCCGCCGCGAAATGCAATATCCTCAGATTTCAAAAAGCCGATGACATTGCCATTCTGAATAGAAATGATCCGCTGGTGAGCACCTGGAATCAGCATACCCACGGAAAGGTTATCTACTTCGATTACGCCGGGCTGGCACTTCAGGCTCCCGGTCGGCACAATCAGGCGAATGCCGCCGCCGCTCTAGCGGTTGTCAAAGCCTTTCATGGTGAGAACGGAATCTCAGACGCCATTGGGGCTCTCGAAGAGTTTCGTTCGCTCCCACATCGGATGGAATTGGTCGGTCGCACGAATAATTGTTGCGATGAAACCGTCGATTGGCTCAATGATTCCAAATCCACCACTCCAGAGAGTACGTTGACGGCGGTTAGAGCTGTTCCCGCGGGGCGGACGATCGTTATCGTCGGCGGGGCGGATAAAAAAGCGGATATGCAACCGCTGGCTGCGGAGCTGGCCCGTTTATCCTGGGGAATCATCACCATCGGAGCAACGGGGCCGAAGATTGCCGACAGCATCAGAAATGCGATAAAGCTGGATAGCAGGGGCGATTCGGGCTCAGGTTATCGCACTGAGCCGATGCTGACGGACTTGCGAACTCTTGAGCAGGCAGTCGAACAGGCACACCGCTGGACCATTGAAAAGTGCTTGCCGACTGATAAATCTGCCCCGGTCTGCGTTTTACTTTCTCCCGCGTGTGCTTCCTACGATCAGTTCTCCAATTATGAGCACCGCGGATCGGTTTTCAAAGAGTTGGTGGGGCGGTTGCCGCAGACGTCATTCCATGGTTAGCGTCGTCCATATAGGTCAGATTTGAAAGATTGTCCGAGGAGCGGCAACAGATATTCTGTGCGGGTTGACGGCGATCTTAAAGATCGCGACGGTACGACCCGAAGGTAAGTATTTTTGCAGCAGGAGATAGATTATGCTGTCCAAGCGTCTCAAATTTACTCTGGCGGTGATTGGTGCAACTTCCGTTGCCCTGGCCGGTATCGGATTGATGGCGAGCGAAGGTACGTCACCTATTCAAGCGGCGTCCATGCCGTCGGTTCAGATGCCGCATATGTCGCTGGCTAAGCGTCTCTCAAAGGAATTTGAAGCACTGCACCGGGCGATCAAAAACTCCGTAGTGTGCATCAACGTAGTTCAGGAGGTACCACAGAATTCGGTTGACTTGCCGATGCAACTCCCGAAGCAATTTCAGCAGATCATTCCTCCGGGTGCTTTCCCACTCACACCACCATCGCATCCGAATGTGGAAAAGATTTATGGTACTGGAAGTGGTGTGATCCTTACATCCAACGGATACATAGTTACAAATAATCATGTGGTCCACGATGCCACTTCGGTGAAAGTTCACCTCGCGGATGGCCGCGTCTACACAGCCAAAATTATCGGTACAGATCCAAAAACAGATTTGGCCGTTGTCAAAATCAACGCGACGGGTTTACAACCGGCGACTTTCGGCGATTCCGCCAAAGTGCATCCGGGTGATTGGGTCATGGCGATTGGTGCGCCTTTCGGTTTTCGACAGACGCTGACACATGGAATTGTCTCCGCCGTCGGTCGCACCAGCGTAAATATCATTGCTGAACATAATCCCCAACTTGCCGGTTTGACCTATGAGGATTTCATTCAGACGGACGCTCCCATCAATCCGGGCAATTCCGGCGGTCCTCTGGTCAATATGAACGGACACGTCATTGGTATTAACAGTGCCATTGCCAGCACCTCCGGCGCGTTTGACGGTATCGGTTTTTCCATCCCGTCAGATGAGGTGAAATATGTTACCCATCAATTGATCAAATATGGAAAAGTGGTCCGCGGCTACCTGGGTATAAGTATTGCAGACGTGCGACACAGCTATGTGCATAAGATCGCGTTGACCTTCGGCTATAAGCCTCGTCACGGTGTTTTAATTGATCAGGTTGAACCCGGCTCACCGGCCGCGAAAGGTGGCTTGCGACGCGGGGAAATCATCATCGGGCTCGATGGTCAACCCGTCATGCGCATGAACACGTTACGCGACGAAATTGCGATGATGCGCCCCGGTACCAAAGTAACCTTGAAACTTTTTGACGACGGCAAGATCAAATCCGTCACCTTCCCTCTCGGTAAACAGCCCGCCACACTTGCCATGGCTGCTGGTTATCCTTCGCAGACACCTGCGGGACCGGCCGAATCTCAAAAGCTCGGTGTAACAGTTTCGCCGGTCACGCC
>JAJZNY010000048.1 GCA_021852245.1 Planctomycetota bacterium
GCGGCTGTGCTGGTGCGGTTGAAAGACACAGATCAGCCGCTTCGGCTGCCAGCGGGTTTTCAGAGCCGCGAGCGTTACCTGAATTTCCGTCGGATGGTGGGCATAATCATCAACAAGCGTGATATCTCCGGTCTGCCGAATTAATTCACTGCGGCGCTGGGCACCGCGGAATGACGCGAGAGCTTCGGCTATCGCATCCCATCCGGCCCCGGCATGCAGGGCCAGTCCTGCGGCGGCGACGGCGTTGCCGACATTATGCCGTCCGGGCACCTGAAGCGCCGTGCGCCCGAGGCGTTTTCCCCTGAAGCAAACATCAAATTCATAGCACCCGTGACGGATGGCAAGCTGCCGGGCGGTGATATCCGCATCCATATCCACGCCGAAGGTGAGCGTCTCGGCGACCGCGGCGGCGGCCAGATCGCGGCGATGGGGGCTGCCTGCCGGAATGAGCACCTGCCCTCCGGGCTGCACACGTGAGATGAAATCGCAGAAGGCCTCAACGATTTCTGTAATATCTTTATAATAATCAAGATGATCCGGCTCGACATTCAGCACCACCGCCGAGTGCGGATGGAGATTGAGAAAGCTGCGGTCAAACTCGCACGCTTCAACAACAAAATGCGGCCCGGCACCGCCGCGCGATGATCCGCCGAGCTGCGGGATCGATGCGCCGACCACAAATGAGGGATCGAGACCCGCACAACTCATGATCCACGCCGTCATCGCCGTGGTGGTGGATTTGCCGTGCGTACCCGCGACAGCGATACCGGATCGGAATTCCATGACCCGGCCGAGCATTTCAGAATATTTCAATACTTTTAGCCGGTGCCCGACGGCCGTAGCGAGTTCCGGGTTGTCGCGGCCGACGGCGGCGGAACAGATGACCCACTGGGTTTCCGGCGGGATGACGCCGAGTTGCTGTTGAAAGGTGATCGGCACCCCCATGGCGGCGAGCCGCTCAATGGCCGGATTCGTCGACCGATCCGAACCGGTAACCGTCGCGCCGCACTGGAGTGCGATTTCCGCCAGACCGCACATTCCGCTGCCGCCGATGCCGACCATATGAATATGCAGGCCGCTGAGAGATTGCTGATGATGCTCGTCGTCTGACATGGAAATATTTACGCGCCTAAGTGGATCATTGACTGTCTGGCTCATGCCAATCATAACGTTCAAGCCTCCATGCTTGCTTCCATTTAAGTTTAAGCGATTGATCGTCCGCTTGCGCGGCACAACCACTTGGCAATCTGCCCGGCCGCCTCGATTTTCCCATTGGCCAGGCCCGCCTCGCGCATCGCTTTTCGCCGACTCTCGGCGACGAGCAGTTCCATCAGCACTTTTTTTATCGCGTCGCTGTTGGCTGCCGCATCGCATTTATCCTCCAGGATGACTGCGGCACCATGGGCGGCGAGCCGCTGCGCATTGGCGTGCTGATGTCGGTCGCGATGATACGGATACGGCAGAAGGATGGCGGGCACACCGCACGCCTCGAGTTCCGCGCACAGGCCCGCTCCGGCTCGCGTTATCGCCAGATCCGCCGCCGCCCAGATGTTCCCCATATCGTCGCAGTAGTCCATCACCTTCCAGCAGCCGACGGCTGATGCCGCAGCTACCTGCCGCACCTTTTCATACTGCGAGGCACCCGTAAGATGCAATACCTGCCAGGGAGCGGCGGGATTTTGCAGGACTTTGAGCATCTGCGTGTCGGCCATGAGGCGACACCACGCATCGTTGATCGTGCCGGCACCGAGGGATGCACCGGTGATAACCAATGTCCGGCGATTCGGCGATAGCCCCAGAGCGGTCAGGGCTTTTTCACGTGACCGGTGAAAAAGGGATGGCCGCAGCGGCACACCCGTCACAACGCATTTCTGCTCACCTGCCGGATCGATATCCATCGGCCATTGGGTAAAAATAGCGCTCGCCCGCTTTGCCAGATAACGATTGGCGAGGCCCATTTTGGCGTCTGGATTCAGCAATGCCAGCGGAATATGTTGCGCTGAGGCGACATAGCTTGCCGGGGCGGCCGCGTAGCCACCCAGTGCAAGTACCGCTGATACGCGGGAATGGGCAAAAAAATTCTCCCAATGGCGACAGGATTGCCTCCATGATCTGTAAAAACAGGGCCAGTGCAATGGATTTCTTGGAAAAGGCTTAATCGCCTGCTGGATATATGCGTCTCCCTTGTCGGCCAAAAGTCGCTGATCGATAGGACGGGGAGTGGCAGCCCAATGAATACGACACGCAGGCAGCAATTTCTGCAACTCTTCCGCCACCGCAAGGCCCGGATAGAGGTGGCCGCCAGTTCCACCGCCGGCAAAAATGAATGTTACGGTTTCAGTCGATGACTCCTGCGGCATGGATTTACTCGGCAAGCGGCTTACGCCGACGGTGGTTCGCTGCAGGGATGCAGACGGATCGATGCCGGCGGTACGGCTCACGCTGCCCCCCGAACTTTAGCTTTCGACACGTCTTTCTGCGATTGCCGCAACTCGGCCGTCCCCCCCGCCATCGCTCCACCCGCCATGCGACTGGAGCGTTCAACGTTCATCAAAAGTCCGACGGCTCCGGCGGTGAGAATCCAACCGGTACCACCGGCGGAAATCATGGGCAGTGCGATACCCTTGGTGGGAACCGTCACGGTGACAACCGCCACATTCATGGCCGCCTGAAGGCCGATGGTGGCGGTAGTGCCGAAGGCAATGAGCTTGGTGAAGATGTTTTCCGCCTTATGAACAATCCGCCAGCCCACAATCACGAGGGTGATATAGAGACTGATGACCATCAGGCATCCCATAAAGCCGAGTTCCTCTGCAATGAGCGAAAAAATAAAATCGGTGGAATCCTCGGGCAGGTACCCCATTTTTTGAACGCCGTTTCCCAATCCCTTACCCCAGAAGCCGCCGCTGGAAAAAGACAGCAGCGATTGAATGGGGTTGTACCCCGCTCCCTGAGGGTCCATATGCGGGTGGAGAAATATCAGGAATCGCTCTCGGCGATAGGGAACATTCCAGACCGCGAAATAAGCGACGGCCAGCGCGGGCGGAATAAGAATCGCCAGATGCCACCATTTACACCCCGCCATGAGCATCATCATGCCGGCGATACCCACCATCAGCGCGGCGGTGCCGAAGTCTTCCTTCAATATTAAAGCGGTGGTGATCCCGACCACACCGATAAGCGGGACAAACCCCCGCCAGAAACTTCGGATCGTTTCGGCGCGGTGGGCGGCATAGGCGGCGATGAAGACTATCAATACCCATTTGGCCAGTTCGGAAGGTTCAAATCCGACATGGTGCGACCCGACGCGGATCATCAGCCACCGTCTGGCGCCGTTGATGGTGGCGCCAAAATGCGTCAGCACCAACGCCAGACAGACTATGGATATCCCCATCAGAATCGTTGCCGGGGATGTCCAGAGCGTTCGGCCCAGCAGACGTCGGTAATCCATCCGCCACAGGACCATCATCAAAATGACGGCCAGCAGGACGTGTAAACCCGAAACGTTAAAGAAGAAGTGGAAGAGAAAATCCCGCGGCATGGCCGCAATGCGAGCTTGGGCGCTCTGCACCATCAGCAACCCGATGCCAAGGAGCGTCAAGGTGACAATGAGCAGGACGCGGTCCAGCTCCAACG
>JAJZNY010000110.1 GCA_021852245.1 Planctomycetota bacterium
TGGGCTTTCCACTCGGGCATTTTCAGCGCCAAACCCATCCGCAGGTCTGCTTCGCTCGCGGGAGCGATGGTCGATGTCTGCATATGCAATCGGCGCGGGTTTTTTTGCCCGCGCAGCTGATCTGCATGTCCGTGCGCTCGTCTGCCATCTCCCCGAAGCATGAAATCAACGCCTGTTCCATCGACCTCGGCGGCCGATGGGCGGCGGTTTTGAAAGGGGGTTCGCGATGGTGGATGCAATGAGCCGGATGTCGGTGCGGAAACGCGACGGTCGTGTGGTGGAATTTGACGCTCAGCGGATCGTGCAGGCGATTCGCGCCGCATTCAATTCCGAATTGGGCAGGCAGGACGGTCAGACGCCGTCCGCGGAGATGGAAAAGCTGGTGCGGGAATCGGCGGATCGGGCAATCGACGCCGTTCGCAAAGCTGGCGCCTCCGGCGAGGCGCTTCATGTCGAGCATATTCAGGATATTGTTGAAATATCATTGATGCAGGCCGGGTGCTACAACGTGGCCCGGCGATACATTCTCTATCGCCAGGAGCGGGCCCGGGTGCGCACACTGACGGGCGACGGAACTCAATCGCGGGGACCGGGGCAGCGTCTCTCGATGCTGGATGCTGGCGGCAACCGCCGACCGCTGGATATCCACGCGCTCAAACGGACGATCTACGCCGCCTGCGCCGGATTGACGCATTGCAGTCCGGAGGAACTCATCGCCGATACGGTTGCCTCGCTTTTTGACGGGGCCACAGAATCGCAGGTTACTCTGGCGGCGATCCTCTCGGCACGGACGCGCATTGAAAACGAGCCGGAGTATGGCCGGGTGGCCACGCGCCTCCTGCTTAAAACGCTCTATCGCGAGGTGCTTGGAATTCCGGAAGACACCGGCGTCGAGGCGGCGATGATCGAGCGCGGATTGGCTCCGTATGTGCAGGCCGGAATAGATGCAGGTCTGCTTGATCCGCGATTGGCGCAGTTCGACTTGGAGCTGCTGGCGCGGGCCATCCGTCCGGATCGGGACGAAACATTTACCTACCTGGGCCTCCAGACGCTGACGGATCGCTATCTGATCCGCAATGATCGGCAATTACTGGAACTTCCGCAATACCTGTGGATGCGCGTGGCGATGGGGCTGGCCCTGCACGAGGGAGACGGCCGCAATCAGAGAGCCATGGAATTTTATGACGTGCTTTCCACCTACCGCTTTGTGTCGGCCACGCCGACGCTCTTTAACAGCGGGACGGTGCATCCGCAATTGAGTTCGTGTTATCTGTCAACCGTTCGCGATGATCTGGCCCATATTTTCAAAGTCATCGGCGACAATGCGGCGCTGAGCAAATGGGCCGGTGGCTTGGGCAACGACTGGACCAACATACGCGCCGCCAACGCCTTTATCCGCGGCACCAATGGTCGAAGTCAGGGCGTGATTCCATTTCTGAAAATCGTCAACGACACAGCCCTGGCGGTGAATCAGGGTGGAAAGCGCAAGGGGGCGGTGTGTGCGTATCTGGAAATCTGGCATCTTGAGATTGAGGATTTCATCGAACTGCGCAAGAACACCGGCGATGAGCGCCGCCGCACTCACGACATGCATACCGCCGCATGGATTCCCGATCTGTTCATGAAACGCGTTGAGAACAACGGCGACTGGACGCTCCTGAGCCCGGACGAAGCGCCCGATCTGCATGGCCTCTACGGTACCGAATTTGAATCCCGCTATGCCCACTACGAGAACCTCGCCGCACGCGGATTGCTTCGCCAGCACAAAACCGTCCCCGCCGTGAAATTATGGCGGCATCTGCTTTCTCATCTTTTCGAAACGGGCCATCCATGGATTACCTTCAAAGACCCGTCGAACATCCGTTCGGCGCAGGATCATGTCGGTCGCGTGCATGGTTCCAATCTGTGCACCGAAATCCTTCTCAACACCAGCCCGGAGGAAACCGCCGTCTGCAATCTCGGGTCAATCAATCTCGCCGAGCATCTCGGCCGTGATGGACTGGATTTACAGCAACTGGAATCCACCGTCCGCACGGCCATGCGGATGCTGGATAACGTGATCGACATCAATTTTTACCCGACGCCGGAAGCGCAGCGTTCCAATTTGCAGCATCGGCCGGTGGGGCTGGGGATCATGGGTTTTCAAGATATGCTCTTCAAGCGTCGGATCAGCTACGCCGATCCGCAGGCCGTAGATCTGGCGGACCGCAGTATGGAGGCGATCAGCTTCTTTGCAATTCTTGCCTCGACCGAACTGGCGAAGGAGCGGGGAGTTTACGCCAGTTATCGGGGATCGAAATGGGATCGAGGTCTGCTGCCGATCGACACGATCGAACTGCTTGCGGCGGCGCGCGGTGGCGATCTTGATATGGACCGCTCCACCACCATGCCGTGGGAGCAGGTTCGCGAGGTGGTGCGGCGAAACGGAATGCGTAACTGCCAGATTCTCGCCATTGCCCCGACGGCCACCATTTCCAATATCGCCGGCTGCACCCAGTCGATTGAGCCGCAGTATCGGAATCTTTTTACCAAATCCAATCTCTCGGGCGAATTCACCATCGTCAATGAATATCTCATTGAAGATCTCAAGGCGCTGGGGCTGTGGGATACTGGCATGCTGGATGAAATCAAATATCACGATGGTTCGATTGCCTCGATTGAACGCATTCCGACCCACATTCGGAATCTGTATCGGACTGCGTTTGAGATCGAACCCCGGTGGATCATTGAAGCCGCCAGCCGCCGCCAGAAATGGATCGACATGGGGCAATCGTTGAATCTCTATATTGATCGACCCTCCGGTGCGGCGCTCCACGACATGTATGTTCTGGCGTGGCGCAAGGGGCTCAAAACGACCTATTATTTACGCGGGCAGGCGGCGACCCAGATTGAAAAATCCAGTCTGGATATCAATCGGCATGGCATTCAGCCGCGGTGGATGAAAAGCCGCTCGGCGTCGGCGGAGGTGGCCATCGGTCGCAGTGCCGCACCCTCCGAGCCGGCGCTTGCCGCGGCAACCGCAACCGCCGCCTGCCGGGTGGATAATCCAGACTGCGAAGCGTGCCAGTAGCCCGCGCACATATTGAACATGTATTACCTTACGTTAAGGAGAACCCCTCATGAGTTGCTGCACAGGAACCCTATCCGCGCCCCACGATCTGTCCAGGAAAATAGACGCCGGCAACAAACGGCTGCTTAATTGCACCGCCGTGGATGTCAATCAGCTCTGGCCGCTCAAATATCAGTGGGCATGGGAGCATTACATCAACGGTTGCGCCAATAACTGGCTCCCCAGCGAGGTATCCATGCAGAAGGACATCGAACTGTGGAAGTCCGATACCCTTTCGGATGCCGAGCGTCTGGTCATCAAGCGTAACCTCGGGTTCTTTTCCACCGGCGAGAGTCTCGTGGGAAATAATATCGTACTGGCCATCTTCCGGCACATCACGAATCCGGAAGCCCGCCAGTATCTGCTGCGCCAGGCGTATGAGGAGGCGGTGCACACCCATACGTTTCATTACATCTGTGAATCGCTGTCGCTCGACGGTCGCGAAGTATTTAATATGTATCACGAAGTGGATTCCATCGCCGGCAAGGACGAATTTGTGATGCGCCTCACGCGCCGAGTGC
>JAJZNY010000394.1 GCA_021852245.1 Planctomycetota bacterium
CTCCGATCCCGACAAAAAAGGCAAACAGGCCGATGCACGGAATATATTGATAATGATCCGCAACAAACGAGTAGGTTTCGGTATAAAACGATGCCAATCCCAGAACCGGGGAAATCGTCAATCCGTAGACGGCCACGGCACAAAATGGTCCCCGCCCGACGCGACGGGAAAGCACCAGCAGGCCGATCGGTACGGCAAATGCGCCGATGATCGCCCATACATCAAGCCCGGAAAGATGGTGGATATCCCAGCGATGATAAACCGCCAGCAGCGGATACGGCCAGAACAGCTTGGCCGGATAAAACCACAGATCACGGGCCGCAATGATGAGGTGCTGCACCGGGCTGAAATGAAATCGGGAGCCGGCGGCGTGCACCTTCACGTGCTCAATGTAGATGGTCACAAATCCCATCAACAGACCGACCGCAAACCACGGCACCAGCGACCACCCCTCGCGACGACGCACCGTGCCGCGCTTCCACCAGGCGATCATCCAGAGGACGGCCGGAAGTGTGCAGGCATCGGTTTTGGCCAGCAGCGCCAGAACAAACGCGATACTGCCGAAAATAAAATATTTCCATTGGCCCGGGGCGGTGGATTCCGGATCGTCCAGATGTGCAAAGCGTATCCACGCACCGGCCGCGAGAAAAACAAACAGGGCCGAGAGCAGATTTTTCTGTTCCGTTACCCAGGCGACGGTTTCCACCTGCACGGGGTGCACGGCAAAAAGGGCGGCGACCAGCCAGGCCCCCGGCACCCGCAGCATTTTCAGAATCCGCCAGAGCAGCAGGGCATCGATCATCTGAAGAAAAATATTGACCAGATGATAACCCAGCGGGGCGATACCCCAGAGCTGATGTTCAATCCAGAAACCAGTGAAGACCAGCGGATAATATTGCAGCGATTTCGACGGTTCGAACCAGATATCCCACAGGCCGTGCGGCGATGTCATCAGCGGGTTGTGCACCACCCACCCGCCGTCGTCCCAGATGTAACCGGCTTTAACCAGCGGTATGTAGGCGATCAGGGTGATCAGAGCGAGCAAAATGCCGGCGATGATTTCATTTCGACGACGGGAAACTGGCAAAGCCGTATCGGTCATAATGCGTACTTTCCGCGCAATTGCGTTGGCAGGCAAGCGAGGGCCGAAAGCCTTTTTACCGCGTCGGCAACGAAAACCGACCCAAACGCAGCCCGCGTGTGGGGCGATTGCCTCGCCTGCAATGGCCTGCCATGCCCTGGGGGGACCGCAGGTTCATTGACAAAATCGTCTTGTGCTTCGTGCGAGGCCTGACTCGCGATCCCCGACCAGGATGATGACCGGTTGTACCGCAGTTTCGGATGATCCAATTACGCAATGACCGCGAGTTGTGTCAGACGCGCTTTACGCCCGATTGGTCGAAAAAGCACGGAGGTGTAAAATATCAAAAGAGTATCTTGCAAGGGAAAATGTACAGGCTCTTGCGTGCCTGATTTTCCATTTCAATCAACCGCTGGCAAAAGGATTTAGTGATATGGTGAAATTATCCATCGGCGAGTTTCAGGCCGCTGCGTGCACCTCCAACGACAAAGCAAGAACAGCATCGCCATGCTGCACAACAAGCACCACCCGGCGTGCCTTTCTGGCGGCGTTGTCCGGAGGCATCGCGGCGACGATGATGATGGCGGATCGCCCGGTCATGGCCGGCCCGTTCGAGACTTCTGTATTTGCCAAGCTGATCCCTCCGGATAAAAAACTCAACCCGCGGTGGGTGGCATCACTTTATGCGCGGGGCAAACCCACCGTTTACTCCAAAGCCCGCGGCGAATTGCAGTTCATTGGAATGCCGGTGGGTGGACTATGTTGCGGCACGGTCTATCTGGGGGGAGACGGTAAACTTTGGCTATGGGACATCTTTAATCAAAATCAGCTCGGCATCGAACCGCGCAACGTCCGCTGGGGCGGCTTCAGCCACCCGCAAAATGTCATCCCGATGGACGGCGCCAATTACGTTCAGCCGGCCAAACAGGAATCACCCTTCGAGCACGGTTTTGTGCTGCGGGTAAATTCCATTGATTATCCCATGGATGCCCGTGGGTGGGGGAACATCACATTCCGTGGCAATTATCCGGTCGGCGAAATCAGCTACAGCGACCCGAAGTGCCCAGTGGCCGTTAAGCTGGAGGCCTATTCGCCGTTCATTCCATTAAATACCGATGATTCCAGTCTGCCGGCAACCGTATGCGAGTTCACGGTCACCAATACCAGCGGGAAACGGGCGCGGATTCAGATGGCCGGATTTCTGCAAAATGCTTGTAGTTTATACTCTGCGGGCGCGGGCAGTGGCACCCGGATTAATGAAATAGATAACATCACCGGCGCGACGGTTTTAACCTGCCGTTATGAGATCGGTGGAGTCGAGGTTGCTGCACCTTCCCGTCCGGATATTGTGGTGGACAACTTCAACCAGCCGACCTACGGGAACTGGAAGGTCACGGGCACTGCATTTGGCAGCGGACCGATTCTGCGGGCAGATATTCCGGCGTATCAGGGTAATGTCGGCGGCAGGGGCCCGCGGGTGGTAAACTCCCACGCCTCCGCTCCGGGTACGACCATAGCCGCGAAGGATGCCGCCACCGGTACCCTGACCAGCCCGCCTTTTACCATTAAGCGTCGCTATCTGAACTTTTATATCGGCGGTGGCGACGATATCAGTCAGGTGGGCCTGCAATTAAGCGTGGATGGTAAGGTCGTTCGCCGGGCCACCGGTGAAAACCGCAATCGCATGCACCCGACCGGTTTCGATGTATCCGAATTTATGAGCAAAAAAGCCGTCATAGAAATTTATGATCATGCGACGGGCCCGTGGGGCAATATCGGCGTATCGGATATCGTGCAATCGGATTCGCCCCCCACTGCAGCTAAACGCGTATCCGAGCTTCAAACGGATTTTGGCACCATGGCGCTGGCGGTTCTGGGAAACGCCACCGGCCACGCCGACATTCAATCGCAATCGCCATTTGACGCACCGATCCTCGATAAAAGCTCAGAGCCGTCAGGAACCGACCTTACCGGAGCTCTGGTGCAGACGATGGAATTGAAGCCGGGGGAATCGCAGAGATTTACATTTGTCACCGCGTGGCACTTTCCCAATTGCGGCAACTTGCCGGTGGCGGAAGCGGCAACCGGTAATTTCTACGCGCGCCGTTTTGGTGATGCCAAAGATGTGGTGCGGTACATCGTTGCCAATCACGCGCGTCTGGCTCACGATACCAAGCTGTGGCGGGATACATGGTACGATTCCAGCCTGCCCTGGTGGTTTCTGGATCGCACCGTATACAACACAGCATGTCTGGCCACCTCCACCAGTCACCGCTTTGCCACGGGACTCTATTGGGGTTGGGAGGGCGTTGGATGCTGCCCGGGAACCTGCACCCATGTCTATCACTTCGCGCAGGCCACGGCACGGCTGTTTCCGGATTTGGAACGCGACCTGCGGCGGAGAGTGGACTTCGGTATGGCACTGAACAAAACCACCGGAATGATCGGTTACCGCGGCCCGGGTACCGGCCCGGCCACCGATGGTCAGGCGGGGATGATTCTCTGCGCCCTGCGTGAACATCTTA
>JAJZNY010000241.1 GCA_021852245.1 Planctomycetota bacterium
GTTCCATCTTCCCGGAGACCAGGTTCGCAAGCCCGGCGCTCGCATTGGCGTCGATGGTCAGACGGATCACCTCCGGCGGTCTGGTTCCGATCCGCTCGCAGAGCTTGGTTACAAAATCGTAAAGTAACGGTTCGTCATAACGACTTACCACCTGGCTGCCGGTGTCGGGCACCGCACGTGGGCGCAGAATCAGCGGCTTGAGAAGAAACAGCAGAACGACGGCATCGGCAATCACACCCCAGAAAAAGAGACTCGGCGAATGCGGAAAATTCACCACCATCACCCAAAGGCCCCAGATCAAAAACACCGCCAAACCCGTCAGGAGAAGCAATTGCACAACCAGGAAGCTCAGCGCCAGGGCGACGGCAAACTGATATTCGGTGGAAACTCGATCAAAATCGGGAAGCTCAAAATCCAACGCGGCGAGAAGATCACCTCCGTTGCCACTGTGCGTCGGAGAAGAAGATGACTCAATCCGCCCCTGTGACACTCGTAACCCCCATTCCTCTTTTCAGCCGCACGACTGGACATCACACGCCCGTCGGTTGCACGGCTGCGCCTCGGCCGCAGACGGCCCGCGAGGCGGATGCCGATAGACCGCTCCGCCACGTTTACCAACCGCACCGCAGACCCCGGCCGCTCTGCGCAATACCCGGGAGATGAAGAGAAACGCCGACGCGAAAGGTAAGCCGATTCCGCGGCACACCATCAGCGGCTCCTGGATCCATATCCGGCCGGGACCGGACAGGTCATGCGACGGGCGCTTGATCCCGCAGCGCCATCCGGTAGGCGTGTGAATAATGCGAGATCAGATTGGCCCAGTCAAAATATTCGCTCAGCCGTTCGACGCGATTACGCAGTTCGATGCGGCTGCGCCGATCCTTGATGGCATAATTAAACAATATCTCTGTCAACTGATTGGCGGCGGTATCAAAACTGCTGCTTCGGCGGTTGACGACAAAAAGCCCCTGGCCCGCCGGATCGGCGATATTCTGCAGCACATAACTGCCGAAACCCGCCAGATCGCTGGTTACCGCAGTCACGCCGCTGGCCACGCATTCCATCGGGGTGTAGCCCCACGGTTCATAATAGCTTGGAAATACGCCCATATGGCAGCCGCGCACAAACTGGTCGTAATCCAGACGGATCAGCGGAGACGTGGCCGAGAGAAAATCGGGGTGGAACACCACCTTCACCGGGTCTTCGCGTCCGTTGAAAAGCCTGCAATACCGCAGTTGCTGCAGAATCGGATCGTTGGCATCATCCCACAGATCATGCGTGACGATCGACGGCTGACGCCAGTTGCGCCATGCGTGCATGCTGCGTTTGAGCCGCACCATATCCTCTTCATCAATCAGTTCGGCGGAATCGGGAATTTTTCCCATGCTGACATGGTGAAAAAGCCGCTGACCCATATGCTCGGATACGCGCTTGCACGCCTCGCCGAGATCATCGAAAAGTGCCTGATTTTTCAATACATCCACATTCATGCTGCGGAAATTGGCCCGCGTGACAATAAACGCCACCACGGTGATCTTCACCCCGCTGCTGCGCAGCCAGTGATTGAGCCGCGCCAGCGATTCAATGAACAGATTGATCCCCTTGTTGGTGTATTCGTAGCGCCCGGCCGTGAAAAGGTAAATCGTCCGGTCGAGGTCAAAGGTATACGACGGAAAAAAGTGCCCGGCGACAAATTGATGTATCGCCTCCTTATACTGCTTGTGCAGATTCTGAAATTCATGAATAAATGAAAATTTGTTGATGTTCAGTCCGTTCGGCGTGATCACATCCGGCCGCCGGCACAGAAGCTTCTCAGCCTCCATCGCCGTGACATCCGATACCGTGGTGAAGACATCCGCCAGAGACGCCGCCCCGCGCTCAATGCAGTAGCGGGCGTAAATGTTGTAATGCCCGGCGGCATGATCCGGATTGATATCGCCGATTTTGGCATAGAAATCGGGATTATCGGTACACAGATATCGCCCCAGAAGCGTGGCGTGCGTGGTGAATACCGTCGCGACCGGTAACCGCAGATATTTAATCCGCATCAGCCCCAGACCGCTCATCCATTCATGGAAATGGGCCACGATCGGGCGATTGTTCCCGCAGACCCCCGAAAGCGCCTGAAAAAACATCCCCACCAGAAATCCGAAGGCAATCACGTTATCCACATCGCCGTCGGCGGGCGGAGATTCAATCCGATGATCCGCCCATAGCATATGCTTAAATTCCCCCAGCCGATGGAACGCCGCGCGGAAATCCAGCAGGATCACCTGCGGCCGACCGTCAATGAGCCAGTACCCGTAATACGCCTTCACACCCGCCTGTGCCATCCGATCAATTGCATGTGCGATAATCGGTGGCGCGGCAGCAGGTTCAAATTCAATAGCCGCCGTGTCGGCATTGTAGGGGCCGAT
Organism: Planctomycetota bacterium; assembly: GCA_021852245.1. The sequence continues at coordinate 2,418 of JAJZNY010000241.1, forward strand.
CAGGCAGTACCGCTTCTGCCACGCATTGACCATCGTCGCCGCTTTGGAGCGGATCACCGTGTAGATGCCACCGAGTTGCCAGCAGACTTCCCACGCCAATTCAAAGAGCAGCGGACTCTGGGCGTCATCACCGCCGACATCGACCGGTGGTGGAGTCGCGGCCATCTGTTTGAGCGCGTCCTGAAGATGCGCAGGCAACGGATCAAAGGTTCGAGGCTCGGGCGCAGCTCTGCCCGCCCCCCGTGAATGGGCCCCACGCAAACCCATCGACGATCCGGGACCCACGCCGTCGGTCGTCGGTGGCGCAAAACCGGACGGTTTTCGCTGAATGTCCGGTTTTTTTCTGCTTCGTTTGGTTCCGGTTTCACCGCTGCCGACTTTATTCCCCTCAGGTGTTGAACGCTTGTTGTCCGCTGACATCTCAACCCTTTCTGAATCGGAATTTGAACGTCGCACGACCCCGGTTCGTGCACTCGTGACGTTATCAGTTTAACTGCACGGCGACTATCCCGCGACACCCGCAACGCTTTTATATCTCGATTGGCAGGCGAGCGTCCAGCCATGGGCGTCGGGGGATGAAGACCGAAGGATAGCGCAACGCTCACCGAATTACGTTCGCAGTCTTCAGAATCATGTAAATACGCGCGGCCGATGCCAACATACCACGAAACCATTTTCCAGTAATGGCCATACCGTTCATGTGTGGCTCAATGATATTCGGTAAACCAGGCCAACCCGGAATTCGTAAGCGAGATGCGTTGGCCGTGAAATTAAACCGTGCCGTCACCCCAGTCCCGGATTTGAGCCAAAGTGGTCTGCCGGATGCCGCAAGGCCGACCTCAAACCAATTCCTGAGATTGGGTGCAAAGCCAAGAGAATTAAATATCAGAACATTTGAAGTTGCCTTTGAATCGCCCTTCCGTCGTCCCGTATATACCACTTCTCCAAGTTTCCTCATCGTCATCCGCAGGCCATACCTTGTATGCAAAAAAGGCTTAAGCAGGGTATCTGCGACAGGGGGGGAGTTGTAATAGGCTTCTGGATCTGAATCACCTGAAAAGCCCAAACCCAGGTGGAACCTGGAAGGGGCAGCCACGCCTTGATCAATCCGAATTTTTATTAGCGTGTAGATCCCCGTCATCCTATAAACATCAAATGCGGTGCCGGAACCATTGATTAGTTCAA
>JAJZNY010000023.1 GCA_021852245.1 Planctomycetota bacterium
CATACATCCAATGATGGCTTGTGCGATGCGAGGTATTGGTTTCTCGCACGCGCTAAAGCGAGGGTGTATCGCTCCTTGAGAAGGAGGTTTTTATGGGTACTCTTCCATTTAAGGTTGAATGGACCCGTCCGGTTCCGTCGGCCCGAAAGGCCCAGCACCGTTTGCATCCCCTGATGTCGCAGACAGATGCGTATGGACGAGCTGTGCGTGCGGGCGAGTTGCTCCTGATCCTCCCATCCTGCATTCTTGTTGCATTGGTTCTTGTACAGGCATTCGCGGGTAACAGTTCGCAGACGATGCATCACCCAACGGCCATGGTGGCGTCAGGGCCGACTATGCCTGCTGCTTTAGTAAGCGCCGCACCGGTACCACGCGGCCCACTGATGAATATTGAGGCACAGCGCCCATAATCCGTCTGTGCCCGCCGACCGCTTGTTATTCAGCTTTCCACGGTGGCGGTGTTTCGTAAACTTGATCGATTGGCGATATCGTCCTTTGCCGCGGGGAATGCCGCCGGTTGCTGATCGATTTCTTATCCCTGGGGCGTATGCGGGGTATCTGAACCCCGACTCGGCCGCAATTGAAGCAAGAAACACCCATCTCGGTAGTACCCGGGATGGGTGTTTTTGATGATTGGTATGTACAGGCCGAACTGCCGGTCGTGCGCTGGCAGGCGCTATCAGTCTCGGTCTCCGCGTGCATCTAATAAATCCATCGCCATGATGACGCGGCTCCGTATCGCTCAGCCGGCCTTTTTACGGGTGTAATAGGTCGGCAGGGGCGAACCGAGTTTTTTCCAGTGGGCGATGACTGTTTCCGCCTTGCCGGCGCTGTTGAGGACGTGCAGTTTGCGCCGCACCATGCCGATGATCGCTTCACGGGCCGGGCCGAGATAATTACGTGGGTCGAATTCGGCCGGTTTGGTGGCGAAGACTTCACGAATCTTGGCGGTCATGGCCAGACGCAGATCGGTATCGATGTTGACTTTGCACACGCCGTATTTACGAACCGCCATGGAAATCTGATCTTCCGGCACGCCCTTGGCATTGGGCATGGCGCCGCCGTACTTATTCACCAGGTCAATGAATTCCTGCGGTACGCTGCTGCTGCCGTGCATGACCAGCGGTATGCCCGGGCAGGTCTTCATGATTTCCTCAATGCGACCGAAGGCAAGTTTGGCTTCATGCTTGAATTTATAGGCTCCGTGGCTGGTGCCGATGGCGACGGCGAGCGAATCCAGCCCGGTGCGTTTGCAGAATTCCGCCGCCTGCTGGGGATCGGTAAGAAATTTTTCAACATTTTTTTCATACTCGGCCGCATCCAGGCCCACCACATCTTCCTCAATCCCCCCCAGCATGCCCAGTTCCGCCTCCACCACCACCCCCGCGGCATGGGCCACTTTGACGGCTTCGGCGGTGAGATGAACATTTTCCTCAAAGGGATGATGGCTGCCGTCGATCATCACGCTGGTATAGCCGTCGCTGATGCAGGTTTTGATGAGTTCCACCGTGTCGCCGTGATCGCAGTGGACACAGATCGGAAGGTTGGGGTATTCCTCAACGGCGGCATCAATAATCGCCTTGAGAAAACGGATATTGGCATATTTTCGGGCGCCCTTGGATATCTGAAGGATACAGGGGCTGCTTTCCTTGGCGCAGGCCTCCACGATGGCCTGTGCGAGTTCCATATTGTTGACGTTAAACGCCCCAATTGCGAACCCGCCGTCATAGGCGAGATCAAACATCGGTTTGCTGGTCATCAGCGGCATAATTCAACTCCTCTTAAATCTGCGTACCATTTTTGTACAGGCGGGCACATCACGTCTGTCTTGCCCGCGGGAGGCTTATCCAAGCCGGCCCGAACAAACTATGTTAGAAGAAAGCGGGCGATTCGCCAATTGGGCCGCAGTTGAATTTGCCAATTGCGGAATATGGGTGCGGGATGCCGCTGTGCCGCAGACGCGCCCTTAGAAGGGCGGCTTCGACCAACTCCCTTCGCGGCATGCCAAATTCTCTGATCATGTCCGCTTCATTGTTGTTCATGAGATTGTGCGCCCACCTTGTCGGAATGGTCTGACGCCGCGTGAGGTGAATTCGTAGTCCGCTGGATAAGATATTTCGCCAGAACGTCTCTGCAGTCGCCTTGAATGATCTCCGCTTTCACCTGATCCGTGCACTCTGATTATGCGACGGCTCGGAGAGGCTTGCAACCGCGTTCTGAGTCCGGGCGAGGTTGCAACACGTCGGCGCGGAGGCCACAATGAATGAACGGTTGGTGAGATTTATAAAAAGTCGAAACGGAGTTATCAATTTGTCCCGCGGACCATCAGACATCGAACACCCTGCTGGGTCGGATGCCGGCGGCGAATTATGGATTGAAAAGCTGTGGGATTCAGGGCAGCGGCTGCTGGTGGCGGGCCGGTATGCCGCCGCACGTCGCGAACTCGAGGCCGCCGAGGCCGCCGCGTTTCATCGTCGTGATGCGGCCCTTCTCGCCCGCATCTATTTGCCCCTGCTCGAGGCATGCCGACAATTGCGGCAACTTTCCACCGAAGGAGTCATTTCGATCGACGCATCGGGTGGTGTGCACCGATCGCGGCTGGCGGAAATGGAACGACTTGCCGCATTTGGCGGTGGCGTGATCGTTACGGCATCTCTTTCCATGGCGCGGGTGATCAGTCGTAGGGCGCGCTTCAGCCGCCATCCGATTGAATGTCTGCTGCTGGCAACAAAAAACAATGAAACTCGGATTCTCAGTCCCCATGCGGCACGATTTTCCCGCGGTTTGCCGGTCACGTGGCGGCCAGTGGACCGGGCTCAGACGCTTCCGGCCCCCCCGGAGCAGATGCAAGTTGCGCTGCCACCGCCGGGAATTTATCCACCCGGATCGCCGGGGCACAGGGCTGCAGCAGAATCGATCATTCTGCTGCAGGAGGCTTTGGCTCTGAAACAAATGCCCTTGGCGCGATTGCCGAAGGATGGATGGTCGCAGATCGCGGTGCTCCGCGGTATTCGTATGATTGATATGGCGTGCGAGCCGGTAAACATCCGCTTGATGCGCGAGGCGGAAAAGGTCGCGAATCAGAGTGTCTGACGGCCAACGATCACCTCGGGCGCGCGACCCACAACTTTAACATTAAACGCTTCAGTGGACGCGTCGGATGCTTCGTTCGAGCTGCAGACCGAATGGGAGAACTGGTCGAGCGGCATTGGTTTGGCGAAGTAAAATCCCTGATACGATTCACATCCGCGGGTGCGCAGAAATTCCAGTTGTTCGGCTGTTTCCACGCCCTCGGCAACAACGTGCAGGTTATGGTGTTTGGCTACAGCGAGAATGGCTTCGATCAGTGCGGCGTCGTTGGGGTTTTTCGGTGCGTCTTTAATAAATGAACGGTCGATCTTCAATTCACTGATCGGGAGTTTCTTCAAATAACTCAGCGATGAATAGCCGGTGCCGAAATCATCAATCGACACGTCGATGCCCAATTCACGCAGAGCCTTGATCTTGGCGATGGAATCATCCACATCCTCCAGCACCGTACCTTCGGTGATCTCGACAATCAACTGCTTCGGATTGG
>JAJZNY010000464.1 GCA_021852245.1 Planctomycetota bacterium
CCCCCAATGAGCCGGTTGCATGAAATTCCTTCAGAGCCTTGTGGACGGGTAAAAATGCACTGCGAGACTGATCGGTTGCGGCGGCGGTATAGAGGTAACCCCAATCGAGGCCGACGGGATCGCCCGAGATATTGAAAAAGTTCTGAGATGGCGACCCGCATTTCAGGGCCGTCAATGGGCCAAATGTCTTCCGCGCCCAGACAATGTGCTGGTTGGATTTATTAACTGCGATCGCCGAACTGCTGCTGTAAAATATCTGCACCTGGTGCGTTCTTCCGTCGATGGATCGCACGGTCCACCGGATATAAGTGACCGGACGGGTTAAGTCTTTAATCTGTTCCGGAATACGTGGCGTCAGGAATGAAAGCCGCACGCGAAGGCCCGCGCCGGCGAACCGGTAAACCGTCTCCAGAGGCAGAACATTAACACTGATCTGATGCAGGGCGGGTTCGAGCCGTGGCCGCCCTCCCATCAGACGGTACGTACGACCGTCAACCCGGATCACGCTGATGAGATTCTGGCGACGTCCGTCCCAGTAAACGGTAGCATGATCGGCAAGGTGATTGCGCTCCGACCAGATGCTCATGTACGGATCAAAGGTGACCAGCGGCACCGCCGGAGGACGAAAATGGACAGCTGGCATGAGGTTTTCCGCTGGTTGCGACATTACCGTTCCGGCTACTGAAAGCAAGACGGAGAGACACGTTGACGCCAACACCGGTTTCCGACTTTTGAAAAATCTCATCATACTTGGGCCTCTGGTGTAATTTCGAATTGTCGGTAGTTGCCTGCCGTCTCATCAAAAATAAATTAGCAACGTAAAGTAATTCTGCGAGATGGGAATTCTATACTCATTTCGAAACCCGCGTCGGGGATAGACAGACGTTAATGAGTGCGAAAGTCGGGTTAAGACCGCGAACGCATCCCGATTGTTTTTTCATCACCGGTCAAAAAATGGCTTAGTGATTCCATCCGTGGGGAAGGACTAACTCTTCATGTGCTGACTGATCGCAGCCGGCAGTCGAGTGATCAAATCCGTTGCCAAAACACCAATATCGCCGACTTCGCGAGCGGCAATATCGCCAGCTAACCCATGAATATGAGCACCAAGCAGTGCGGCTTCATCCGGCGGATACCCCTGCGCAAGAAATGTGCCAATCAAACCCGAAAGGACATCCCCGCTTCCGCCGGTTGCCATAGCGGGATTCCCCGAGCGATTCACGGCAAAGCGACTTCCCAGGGCAACGACGGTGTTGGCCCCCTTGAGCACTACAACACAACCGGTTGCGCGGCTGAGCAATTCAGCCAGAGCCGACCGGTCGGTCCCTCCCGATTCCGCTGGGGGTGTCGGGGCGACCGCAGTAGCCGCCGGTTCAACCTCCAGCGGTACTCCATCAGCGGTGGAAGGTTCATCGTCGACCAAACTTCGAACCGTCGGAGCTGAATCCGTCCCGCGGTTTGATAATTCTGAGGTCAGCGAGGCACCTCGTTTGGTTACGGCAGCCATCAGTCGCATAAATTCGCTCATATGGGGCGTGAGTACGATATTGGACCAATCTCTCCTCTGAGGCCATTCGCTCGATTCCAGCGATGAGAGGATATTGAGCGCGTCGGCATCAAGTACCATGGGCCCATGGTGGCGTTCGATCAGATCAATGACAAGTCTTCGGGCGGATGCACTGACTCCAAGTCCCGGGCCGACAACCAGTGCATCATGGGTATCGGCGAATTCCAGGAATGGCTTGGTATCTCTCGCGGGCAGGGGGAAACCGGTGGCTGTCGGACAAAGCGCCAGAACGGTCAGAAGCGTATCCTTCGGCGCAGCTATCCGACACAAGCCTGCTCCGGACCGCATGGCTGCATTGGCTGCCAGCGAGGGGGCGCCGATCATCCACTCGCTTCCACCGACAATAAGTACTCTTCCAAAATCCCCCTTGTGTGCATCGTGTTTTCGCGGAGGGATCTGGGGCAATTGAATTTTTTCCATGCCCATAGACTATGGCAGGGCGGCGTTGGCTTCAAGTGACTACGGATCGTTTTGCCACAAACCGGTGGAAGTGATGACTTACGCGGGGCATCGGCGGAGTGGCTTTGATCAGGTGGCCGCAGCCTGGCGGTCTACGTAAATGAGCAATTTCCCGGGATACGGATTAACGCCGACGGCGGGACAGTCCACCAAAAATTTTCTTCGCGCGATCAGATCAGATATTACCGGTTGCTTCTTTTCGCCGGACGCCAGAAACATAACATGGCGTGCAGCATTGATGAGAGGATAGGTAAATGTAACCCGGTCAATTGGCGGCGGCAGCGTTCCCGGTGGACTGTGCGTCACCAGAGAGATGGCATTGAGGGCCGGCGCTTTGGGAAAGAGCGAAGCCGTGTGTCCATCATCTCCCACACCCAACAGAATGAGATCAAAAATGCATGGGTGGGGTGAAAAATATTTTTCGATGGTCTTTTGATATTTGGCTGCGGCCTGTTCGGGAGACGCCAGATGCGTGGGCACGGGAAATACCTGTGCCTTGTTGACAGGGACACGCGAGAGTAACAGGCGATGCCCCATACCAAAATTGCTTGCCGCATGATCCGGCGGCACGAAGCGATCATCCCCAACGAATACCGCCCATTTTTCCCAGTGACTGTCATTGCCAAAATGGTGCGCGAGATATTCGTATGTTTTTTCGGGGGTCGACCCGCCCGTAAGGGCGATGGTGAATCGGCCGGAGGTGTGAACAGCGGCCATGGCGATGTCGCGAATGCGCGCGGCCGCCACCGACGCAAGTTGAGCACTTTCTTCGCAAATATGATATTCCATGGAACCTCCGGACGGAAAAAGGGGGCAAATCAGCAAATCAATCAGAACGACGATGAATCGATATCGGTGTCAGAGTCGGGTGCAGGTTCGGTCGGCGGAGGGCTGTTGGCGGTAGACTTGCGGAAGATCGCAAGGATTTTCTCCAAAGGGACGACGAAAAGTCGGTTATCGGGGTCAAATTCAACTGGAATCGCCTCGCGGGGATCAAAGAGAATCTTGTCATATTGTCGCAATGAGGTGTCCGGATCATTTTCCACCATTTTGGAAACTGCAATCACCCGACCAGTGAGCGTCGGAATTTCATGATTTCCGGGCAACACGATACCGCTTTTGGTTTCGCGGCGATTGTCATCTTTTCGGACCAGCACACGCCATCCGACAGGTTCTATGACGTCGAAGTCGATGCGCCCTTTTTTGGTTCCAGGTTCGGCCATGCAGCACACTCCTCGAAAAAACTGCGAAGATGATAGTGCCAGAGAACCTATATGTCAGTTTAACTATTCTAATCAATAGATGTGATTTTCGAAAATCTGATGCGATGAGCGCAAGGGAAGTAATTCGATTTGGTCTGCCGCGAAGAGGAAATTCGTGTGTGAAAATAAGCGATTCTCAGTTATGCTTTAAATCGTGTTAGAGGAGATTTTAGGAATGAATAAAAATCGGTTATCCCGAGTATTTATCGTAGCGGTTATCGCTGCCATCGGGCTAACTTTTGGAGGTCATCACTGTTTCGCTCGCC
>JAJZNY010000255.1 GCA_021852245.1 Planctomycetota bacterium
CGGCATCGATGATAAATGCCAGGGCGCGGGAGTATATACCGGCAAGCTCAAATTGCAGGGTGATCATTTCGGGCGTCGTGATGGTGTAGCGGCGCATGAGTCTGCTCCTGAACAGCGGCTGCCCCGCAGCGGCAGCCGACAGGCAGTATAATCGACGCCGATAAAATCGAAGTGGGCTTGAAGAGGGCTTTGGATTTCATGGCATGGATGAAATTTTGGTTTCCTTTGGCAATCGTCGGGTGGCAATACTGGATGCCGATCCTGTTCGGTGGTGCGGTGCTCACGGCCGCGGTGGCCCTGCTGCTGCCCATCTGGCCGGCTGCGATACCGGCGGTTCTGACATTGGTGTGTCTGCTGTTTTTCCGCGACCCGCTGCGCCGAGTAAGTTCCCGGCCGGATGTGATGGTATCACCGGCGGATGGCGTGGTGACTGAAATTGCCGTGGTCCGGTCGGAGCGGCTTTCGGGCGATGTGCTGCGGGTGAGTATTTTTCTTTCGGTGCTGGATGTGCATCTGAATCGCAGTCCGTGCCGGGGGACGGTGCAATCGGTGAGCTTTGAGGCGGGGCGTTTTCTGGATGCTCGACATCCGGAATCGGGTGTGCGGAATCAATCCAACAATCTGGTTCTCCATACCTCGTACGGGCCGATTGTGGTGCGGCAGATTGTCGGGGCCATCGCGCGGCGGATCATCTGCCCGGTGCGCAAGGAAGATGTGCTGGAGCGTGGAGAATGCTTCGGGATGATCGCGTTCGGCAGTCGAACCGAACTGCTGGTGTCGGGCCCGGAGCGGTGGACGCCGTGTGTGAAAGTCGGCGATAAAGTTCGCGCCGGATCGAGTATTATTCTCGAATGCAAAGCGGACCAAAGGAGCCCGGGGGCGGCCTGATTTGCCGTCCCCGAAACGATCCGTTATTTCTTGGGATAAATGACCGTTTCAAATTTGTCATCGTGCACACCGCGTAATCCGTGGGCGTAGATGCTGTGTTTACCGCCGATGCGGATGGAAGTGGACATAGCCGCGGCGACATCGACGATAACGCTGGGGGTTGTGAGGTATACGCCGTGAAGCACGGAACAGTCGGTCACCAGAACTTTTCCATGCGGGGCAGGGAACACGGTGATGGCATGGGTGAGATGCACGTTGTACGGGACGGCGTAGACGTGCGGATGTACCTTTTGCACCATGTGCCACGCGTGTCCTTTGGGGCCGAGGATGCCGGCATAGGGAGTCCAGATGATGACGGGCCCCTTTTTCAGATTACGTTCAAGCCGGTCCACCAATTGTTGACGCTCACCGGGCCGGAAGCTGACGAGCATCCAGCTTTGATTGACAACCTTGGGGGCCATATGGGTGGCGAGGGAAAACCTTCGCGCGCGGAGATTATCCACCCGGCGGTGCCCCCAGATGATCTTTCCGCTGTTGACCATATAGGATGTCCACGGTGCCCAGCCGAAATAGGGCGCGTAACCGGTGGAGGCGAGCGGTTTAAAAAATGTGCGATGCTGGAATTTTTTCCTGCTGTGGTAGGTGGGCACGTAACCGTAGTAATATTTGAGAGCCGAGGCGAGCGCGTCATAAGAGCATTGATTAAATTGGCCGACCCAGAGGGACTTTTGTTTTGGTGACGGCCCTTTGGCGGCGGCGCAGGTGATGCCGGCGCCAACGAGCAGCAGGGACGCGGCAAGGAGCGTTGGAACTTTTTTAACCGGCATATGATTCTCCTCAATCAAGCCGCCAATATCGGCTTTGCGGTTGAAAGAACTGTTGCCGCGGCGGAAAGATTCTTTCACCGATCCGGCGCTGACAAAGCGGGCGGGCCTGGGCGGTGATCGGGGACGCGGGGATTTTGGTGGTGATGTCATCAGATTTCAGAAAATTCAAAAACATGATTGAATTTTTTTCCTCGGCCTGTAGGATATCGGCGGTTGCAAAGCGACCGACTCAGTGCCGGGTGCTGAATCGGTCGGGGAATTTGAAGGTCACCGTGGTAGATGGATTGACATGTCCGGCGGCAAGCATTAGCATCGCCGACCGGACTTTGTGCAAAGTTTCACAACCTCGTCATGACGAGGTGTGAGGATCGTTGGAAAGCCGCCGCTTGGGCCCGTATAACTGCCCGGCTATCAGGTGGCAGCCTGTTTGAGGATTGCGGCCGAATAACATGAGCGAACGTCCATTTTTTGTATTTCCGAAGTGGTCGGACTGGCTCACAAAAGTCATTGTGATCTCCACGCTGATCATCCCGATTTACCTCGTCATTTTAATCGCCTATGGTTGCAGCGCCCGGACGCTGAACGTCAATTACGCTCCCAAGCAGCCGGTGCCTTACAGTCATGCCTTTCATGCCGGTAAGCTGGGCATCAATTGTGAATATTGCCATACCGACGTGAAGCGGGCCGCGTATGCCGCCCTGCCGCCGACTCAAACGTGTCTCAACTGCCATTCTTTGATCGCCGCCAAGAGTCGCAAACTGCAGGCCATCCGTAACAGCTACGGCACGGGCAAAAAAAGTCTCGCAGGGCTTTCGGTACCTTGGATTAAGGTCGATGACCTGCCGGATTATGTGTATTTCAATCATGAAGCTCACGTCAACGCCGGCATCAGTTGTCTGGTGTGCCACGGGAAGGTCAACGAGATGACCCGCGTATACCAGGCCAAGCCCTTTAATATGGCATGGTGTTTGAATTGCCACCGGAATCCAGCCCCGTATCTGCGGCCGCGAAATGAAGTGACGAATATGAGCTGGACCGGCAAGAACAAGGTGAAACTGGCCAAAGATTTGGGGCTGACCGTGGCCACGCTGCCGCACAACCTCGGCAAGTACCTGATGAAGCGTTACCACATTCCCAGTGTCAAATTGCTAACGGACTGCGAGACATGTCATCATTAACTGAAAAATTAGCCACCGGCCGACAGTATTGGCAGAGTCTTGAAGAATTTGCCGGAACGCCGGAATTCACGAACATGATCGAGCGTGAATTCCCGTCGCGAGCGTCGGAGTTTCTCTCCGGCGATCGGCGTCGTTTTCTGAAGCTGATGGGTGCCTCGCTCGCCTTGGCGGGGCTTGCCGGTTGCCGCCGTTATCCCGTCCAGGAACTGGCCCCGTATGCCCATCGGCCGGCGAATCGTGATCCGGGCGTTCCGGTACAGTACACCACGGCCATGGATATCTCCGGTATCGGCCAGGGCCTGATGATCACCAGTTATGACGGCCGACCGATCAAGGTCGATGGTAATCCGTCGCATCCGATGAATCGCGGCGGAAGCGATTCATACGATCAGGCCAGCATCATGACGATTTATGATCCGGATCGGGCGCGCGGGGTTGTGCAGCGGGCCAACGGGAAATTTATCGACAGTAACTGGGTTACCTTCTTCGAGGATTATTGGAAAGACCGGCTCGCGGAAGCGAAAAAAGATGGGGGGCGTGGATTCGCCGTCCTCGCCCAGGCGTATTCATCGCCCAGCCTGCACTACATGCGCACCCGCCTGCAAAAAACACTGCCACATATGCAGTGGTTTGAATATGAACCCATTTCGTTTGATAACG
>JAJZNY010000341.1 GCA_021852245.1 Planctomycetota bacterium
TCTGCAGCAGCCTGCAATGTCAGCAATATTCCCGCCTCATCGGTCGCACCACCAATCTGGTCTGCGAAGGAGAATTGCTCCAAAACCTCTCCGAACGCAACTGGCAACTTACGCCGGAAGCCTACTATGACATCATTTACCGCAAGACCGCGAGCCTCATCGAAACATCCTGCCAACTGGGGGCAATGGCCGCCGGGGCAGATGAAGCCGTCGTCCGGGCCCTTGCGCAATTCGGCCGGAATATCGGCATTGCGTTTCAGATTGTGGACGACGTGCTCGACATCATCGGCTCCACGCGCGTCGTGGGTAAATCACTGGGCACCGACATTGAACAGGGCAAATTGACGCTGCCGATGATCCATTTTCTCACCCATGCGGATCGCCCGCACCGGGATCTGCTCATGAGCCTGCTGGAATCATCCGATCCCGATCGGATCGACCACGTACGCAAGCTGCTTCAGCCCACCGACAGCATCAGTTTTGCCCGCAATGAAGCACGGGCCTGCGTCCAGCGGGCTTTGGCCGCCATTGACAATCTGGCCGGTTCGGACTTCAAATGGCAACTTACCGAAATGGCCCGCTACGTGACGGAGCGTGAAAAATAATCGCCCGCCGCGGCGGCACGGAGGAATCAGCATGCCCACTCTTACCCAAACGCCCACCGTCTCCGATACGGCGCTGATTCCGCCCGGCGACCTCGCGGCGCCCGATATCGACCCGGCAGCCGTTAAAATCAATGCCATCCGCGATCCGATCCTCCAGCCGATCGCCGGGAAAATCATGCGGCGGGAGCGCCTCTCCGCCGACGACGGCATGGCCCTGTTTGAAACCCGCGACATCCATTCCCTGGGGATGCTGGCTCAGGCGGTTCGGCTGGCCCGTCACGGTCGCGTCGCCTATTACAACGTCAATCGGCATATTAATTATTCCAATATCTGCGCCCTGTCGTGCAAATTCTGCGAATTTCAGCGCAAGCGCGGCGAAGCGGGTGCCTACGAGTATTCCGCCGAGCAGATCTTTGAAATCGCTGATCAGGCGGCGCGTGCAGGTGCCACCGAACTGCATATCGTCGGCGGCCTGCACCCCTGGTTGCCGTTCAACTGGTACACCAGCCTGCTGGAAAAACTCCGCCGCCGACATCCGCAACTGCACCTCAAATGCTTTACCGCCATTGAAATTGATCACTTCGCCCGCATCTCCCGGCTCTCGGTCCGCGAAGTCCTCATCGCCCTGAAGGAAGCCGGCCTCGGATCAATGCCCGGTGGCGGCGCGGAAGTGTTTGATGATCGCGTGCATGATGCGGTCTTCAAGGGAAAACTCCGCAGCGACGGCTGGCTGCAGGTTCATCAGACGGCCCACGAACTGGGAATCCGCACCAATGCGACCATTCTCTACGGCCACGTGGAAACCCGCCGCGAGCGCATTGACCATCTGATCAAACTGCGGGAATTGCAGGATCGGGCCCCCGGATTCCAGTGCATTATTCCCCTTTCATTTGTTCCCGACGGCAGCGATTTGGCCCATCTGCCGGGCCCCACCGGCCTGGAGGATATTAAAATGCTCGCCATCTCGCGGCTCATGCTCGACAATTTTCCGCATGTCAAGGCATTCTGGATCATGCAGACCATGAAGCTTTCGCAGGTGAGCCTGAATTTCGGCGTCGATGATCTGGACGGCACCGTCGTCTGGTACGACATTACCAAACGCGAGGGGGGCCTGGGTAATCAGCGTCAGGAACAGACGGCGGACAACATCCGCCGATTGATCGTTGAGGCGGGATATATCCCCGTGGAGCGTGACACGCTCTATCGGCGCATCGAGCGTGATGCGTCGGGATGGCGGGCTGTGAATTCCACGCCCCGTGATATCTGAATTTTCAATACACTACACAATCAATAGTATTATCTGTGCCCGCCGATCCGTCCGGCCGCGCTTTGGTTTCGCTCCGGTCGCGGTCGATCAAGCATTGGAAGACACCCGTCGCCGGGCAAAAGTGAGTCGGATCGGTAGCCTTCGTGACGATTTGCCGGATTATCGGCCGTTATCCGGCAATCTCAATGGGGCTGTTTTGGCCTACACAACGGCGAAAACAGGTCTTTTTTTGACGTTTTTTGGCAATTTTTTCCTCATCCGCAAAGTTCCCAAAAAAACTCAAGTTTTTTTCAGATTTTTATTGACAGATCATTTTTACATGCTATACTTTCACCGTGACGAGCGACTGAGATAGTCAGAAGCAAGTCTCTGAGCCCGTGCTGAGTGCCGGGCAAAAAACAGTAGAGTTGGGATTTGGAGAACCTACAGAGAAGAGCATGCGGTGAGAGCAATAAGTCATATCCGTATGCCAAGTGGTAAATGATCACAGTTGATTGCTGGGCGCTTTATTGATGCATCCGGCTTAAGGATTCTCGACTGTTCAACCACTTGAATCAATCAACAAAGTAGTCGTCGGCATCAAAAGTAGAGAGCAAGTCAAGAAATGATGCCGACCGACCCCGCGTGGGATGCACCGAAGCACCCGATACGCAGGGAAGCGGAAACGGGAAAAATTTATTGAGGGTGGGGAATCAGCCGACCGGCTGCGCTTTGCAACGCTGTAAAGCGTCCATTGGTGGCTGAAAACGTAACGGCAGATGTGCTGATTGTATGGCTCAGAACCTTTTGTGAAGAGACGCGGTTTTCTTCGGGATCGGGCTTAGTACTTTTTTAAGGATCCTCTTTTTAGAGGGAGTTTTCAATGAAAAAACTGATAACCACGGCAACATTTCTCTCGATCGCGGCATTGGCGGCGGTACCGGCTGCAGTCCAGGCGACCCCTGAACTGACGGTCACCATCGGTTCGAACAACCCGCAGACTTTCAACTCGGGCACTTCGTTCTCCATTCAGAACGCAGACAGCAACGGTGTGACGGTCAGCGTTCAAGGTGCTTCCGACGTTTCGAACAACTTGGCCACCAACAACAACATCAATGCCAATGGGATCAACATCCTCAACACAACCGGATCGACGCAGACCTTGACCGTCGATATTCAGGATAACGGCTTCACCGCCAACGGCACGCTGAACAACGAGCTGTACTACGCACAGGAAAGCTTCGGCGGTGAAATCGCTGCGGGCAGCGCATCATTCGTGTTCACAACCACCGCGACGCCGGACACTGCCAACGGCACCTCCGCGCAGGTTGTCTATTCTTCCGGTACCTACACCACCAACTCCGGTACCTTCGCCGTGCCTGCACAAACATCCTCAAACCGTGTTGTATTGTCGCCAGGCGATCTGTTCACCATCGATTCAAAGATGGTCGTGACGCTCTCCGCGAACGCCAGCGTCAGTCTTGATCTTCTCAACGACAATACGATTTCAAGCGTTGTACCCACCGGAACGTCGACACCGGAACCGGCTTCCGCCGCCTTGGCGATGACCGGATTGCTGCCGATGTTTTTCCTCCGTCGGCGTAAGGCCTGAACGGGTTCGGCCTGTGCGTACAGGTGAAATAAGCGTGGCGGTGACTTTAGCCGCCATTTATCGGAGTTAAGTTTTACAG
>JAJZNY010000042.1 GCA_021852245.1 Planctomycetota bacterium
TAAGATACACCTCAAAAATCTCGAATGCCTATTAAAACACTCGACATTCAAAATGTCAAATGAATAAGGATTTTATTCACGATATTCGCATTTAGGTACAAAATACATATCATTTTGGTATGTATTAAAATCGAAGTTGCTCTCAGTGCGATGGCGGAGAAATCAGGCCTGTCCGACCGCATGACGTCATTTCAAGATCAGTGCGATTCGGGGGGCAGAAACCGCCCTCAAACCAAAACATGGGGGGCCAGATGCGAAGAGTCACGCGTTTTTGCGATACCATTCGATTGTCTGGGCCAAGCCGTCTTCAAGGTTTATGCGGGCCTTGAAACCGAAGAGTTTTTCGGCCTTTGTGGTGTCGAGACAACGGCGGGGCTGCCCATCCGGTTTAGATGTATCCCAGCGGATTTCCCCTTTGAAACCCGCCAGCTTGGCGATCAGATTCGTTAAATCGCGGATGGTGATCTCACGGCCAGCGCCGAGGTTGACCGGGTCCGGAGCGTTGTAATGAAGCGTGGCGTCCACGATGCCGCGGGCGCAATCTTCCACGTGCAGAAACTCACGAGATGCCGAGCCCGTACCCCAAGCCTCTATGACGTCCAGTCCTTTCCGCTGCGCCTCGACGAACTTGCGTATAAGCGCGGGGATTACATGTGAAGACTGCAGATCAAAATTGTCGCCGGGACCATAAAGATTCACCGGCAGGAGATAAATTCCATTAAGCCCATACTGCATGCGGTAGGCCTGAAGCATGACCAGCAGGGCTTTTTTTGCCACGCCATAGGGGGCGTTGGTTTCTTCGGGGTAACCGTTCCAGAGTTCCTCTTCCTTAAAGGGGACCGGCGTGAATTTAGGGTAGGCGCAGATGGTGCCGATCTGGACGAATTTTTTCACGCCCGTGACACGTGAAGCTTCAATCAGATTGGCCCCCATCATCATGTTGGCATAAAAGTAGAGACCGGGATTTTCGCGGTTTGCCCCTATCCCCCCCACTCGGGCGGCCATGTGAATGACCACATCGGGACGCAGGCGATCCATCATCTGCTCCACCTGATCCTGCCGGGTCAGATCGCAGTCTTTGCTGCGAAGAATGATCTGGTCAGCCGACGGGATGCCGCGAGATGCGAGTTCCCTCTGCAGAAACTGGCCCAGAAATCCCGCTCCTCCGGTAATGAGATATTTCATTGCACCTACTCCCATTGTTCAGGCCGTGCGCCGCCTGGCGTGGCGATGATCGGCGATCAATTTTTCCTGCTGGGCGATTTCCAGATCATGGTCGACCATCATCTTCGCCAAGCCATGGATATTCACCTTCGGCTTCCACCCCAGCACCCGGCGGGCCTTGCTTGAATCACCCAGCAGCAGATCCACCTCCGCCGGACGCAGATAACGCGCATCGGTCTTTACATACTTCTTCCAATCCAAGCCAACAAGCTCAAAGCACATCTCGACCCACTCCTGCACGGAATAGGTCTCCCCGGTGGCGATCACATAATCATCTGCCTCCGGCTGCTGAAGCATCAGCCACATCGCCTCCACATAATCCCCGGCAAAGCCCCAGTCGCGCTTGGCGTCCAGATTCCCCAGATAGAGCGCATCCTGCAATCCCAGCTTGATGCGGGTGGCGGCACGGGTCACCTTGCGTGTCACGAATGTCTCGCCCCGACGTGGCGATTCATGATTAAAGAGAATCCCGCTGCAGGCGTACATGCCGTAGGCCTCGCGGTAATTAACCACCTGATAATGAGAATAAACCTTGGCGCAGGCATAGGGACTGCGCGGATGGAAGGGGGTGGTTTCCTTTTGCGGTGTCTCCGCCACCTTGCCGAACATTTCGCTGGAAGAGGCCTGATAGAATCGCGATTTGAGGCCTACATCCCGAATCGCCTCGAGCAGCATGATGGTTCCCATGGCCGTTGCCTCGACGGTAT
The DNA here is from genome assembly GCA_021852245.1 of Planctomycetota bacterium. The sequence goes on from JAJZNY010000042.1 coordinate 1,932, forward strand.
ACACCGGGGCATCGTAGCTGACGCGTACATGCGACTGGGCGGCGAGATTGTAAACCTCATCCGGCTGTACCTGGCTGACAATGGCCCGCAGCACCGAGGCGTCGGTCATGTCGCCGTAGTGAAGCTTGAGTTTCGGGGCTTTTTCGTGCGGGTCCTGATAGATGTCGTCGAGGCGGCCGGTGTTAAAGCTGCTGGAGCGGCGAATGACGCCGTGAACCTCATACCCCTTTTTCAGCAGCAGTTCCGCCAGATACGATCCATCCTGCCCGGTGATGCCGGTGATCAGGGCTACACGATTCTTCTCGTTAGGCATAATCAGGTGAACTCCACGAGCAAAACCGGCCTCCCCGCCGACGAGTTGCGGGTAGTCGGCATTGCGACCAAATACAAGGTCGGAATAATACCCTGCAAACGTTGGCGTGTCATGGAATTTGAGATTATCGGCGACGTAGCGACGGGGGCCGCAAAATGGCGTGAGGGCATGGCGCTGACCTACAAATGGATATTTGATCAGATGGCCCCGCGCTATAAGGGCCATGCGTGAGTTATTGGACGCGGCATCATCGAAACTTGCCGACATCTTGAGTATCGGGCTGAAATTAATAATTTCAACCAACGCTGTCGTGCCCGATAAGCATGCAAACGCTCGGATTGAATTCAGAAACGCTTAAAATGTAATCGTCAAGCCGTCGTCGCCTTGACTTATAAGCGTGCATTTCACCTTGCAAAAACGAATTTTGCACAATTTTCAGGAGGGTTCGGGGGAATTATTTTCCTCCCAATTCCGTGTAATTTTTGCCCAACGAACGCCAGAAATTTAGCCACAGTAAGGCATTTTACAACTTTTTCGCATTCACGAAACGATTGGGATTCCTAACAATTTGCTAGCACTCCCTTCATAAAGCCTTGACAAAACGGACGTAAGGTCGATATATATCATGACGTGTGGGGGAAGGATTCCCCCCAGCCGGTTGACGGCAACCGGCGGCTCAGGAGATGCAGCGAGTTAGGCTGCGGCGTGTACTTGGTTACCTTTTTTAAGGAGAGTTCCATGGGTAAGCACCGCTTAACAGTCCCTTTGGCAATGGCGGCTCTGCTCGCCACGTCTGGCTTGGTTATGGCTGATGCGGCCACAGACACAAGCCCGGCGCTTATGTACGGCTTGGATCGGATCCATGTCGGCAAAACGTCGGTCGGCCAGGAAGTCCGGAATGCTGGCTTCGACATCTATGGTTATGTTCAGGCCGGCTACACGGCTGACCTCAGCGGTCGTCCGCAAAATTCAGATTTGATCCCACTCCGTCGGTTTGGCTCAGAATATGGCAATCACATCGAATTGAATACCCTGAGCCTGACATTGGCCCGCAAAATCAATTTTGACAGCGCAAACTACATCAAGCGCGGCTGGGACATCGGCGGGAAAGTTGAGTTCATCTATGGGTATAACTCAGATTTTATCCATGCCAACGGCTTGAATTTCTATCACTCGTATGCCAACAATGTAGACACCTATCCACTGTATCAATTTGATCCGCTCCAGTTTTATGTGACCGGCGCGATTCATTTGGGCAAGATGGGGAATTTGAAGGTCAAAGCCGGTAAATTCATGA